>JAAXXA010000544.1 GCA_013334735.1 Bacteroidota bacterium | reverse complement strand
AGGGCTTGCAGCTATACTCACACTTGCAGTTAAATTTGGATTTACAGTCATAGTTATTTCATTAGAAGTAGCCGGCGAACCTGTTGCGCAAGTGGCATTTGAAGTTAGCACACATTTTACTTTATCAGTATTAGCAAGAGAGGTAGTTGTATAGGTTGTAGCGTTTGTTCCAACATCTGCATTATTTAATTTCCACTGGTAGGAAGGGGATGATCCGCCGTTAGTAGGAGTAGCCGTGAAAGTTACGCTTGTTCCCGAACAAATTGTTGTTGCTGTTGCCGCAATGCTAACGCTTGCAGGTAAATTGGGATTAACTGTCATGGTTATTTCATTAGAAGTAGCAGGTGAACCTGTTGCACAAGTGGCGTTTGAAGTTATAACACATTTTACCTTATCACTGTTAGCAAGAGAGGTAGTTGTATAAGTAGGGCTGTTTGTTCCAATATCTGTATTATTCAATTTCCATTGATAAGAAGGTGAAGTACCACCGTTAGTGGGAGTAGCCGTGAAAGTTACACTTGTTCCCGTACAAATAGTTGTTGCCGTTGCTGCAATACCTATACTTACAGTTAAATTGGAATTAACTGTTACAGTTGCTGTATTTACTGCTGTTGCTGTACCGCAGATGTTACTTGCCGTTAAGCTATAAACACCTGCTCCTGCTGTTGTGATGTTTGAAATAGCAGGACTTTGTAAGGTAGAAGCAAAACCATTCGGACCCGTCCAACTCCAGCTTGTTGCTCCTGAAGCAATACCTGTAAGCATTATAGTACTATTTTCACAAGGTGAAGTTAAAGAAGCGAAGGCTGTTACAGCAGTAGGAGCGTTTGTGCAACCACATGAAATAGCTTGCCAGTCGCCGTTTACATAAAATTCCAAACATTTGGTTGTTGTGTTAAAGATAAGTAGAGATTCGGGAATGGGTGTTGTTATAGCATTTCGCTCTGTAGTAGTCATACGGTTTATAAGTACTCCCTGAGAGGGACCGCTTACATCAAGCATTGCAGAGTTATTTGCTTCACCGCCGGTAGCGTTTATAGCTATACCCTGAGAAAATAAGTTAAAAGTGAATAATGAAAAATAAAAAGTGAGCAAAACGTACGTAATGCTTCTAACGATAATAAATAGGTTCTTTTTAGCCATTATGATAATCTGAATTTTATATAAAAACAACTCAAAAATATTTTAATGTAAAAATAATAAATTTTCGTGTAAACAAAAATTTTTTGTTTTACAGTTATTCAATATGTATATAGATTTAATATTTTGGATAGAACAAATATCTCAAATGGAGAAAAATTAAAATACGGTAGGTATGAATTGAATTACACAATTATTTTAAATAAATTATGTTACTGTGTAATTATAAATTTTCGTTGTTGATTTTTCTGTTTTTATTCAATAATCTCAGATATAAAATAGAAACAATTATTAAAAAAACAAGTAAAAACCACGCTAAAAATTTACTAAAATCATTAGTTTGTTCTTCAGTTTTTTTATTTTCTGACGAATTTTTTGAGGAATTATCTGCTGATGCAATAATTTTCACATCATTTTTAAAAAGCCCTGCGTTCAAGCTGTTTAGGCTATCACTAATATCAATGTATAATTTAGAATATTTATATGCGTTTTCAAAATCTTTGAGACCTGCATAGCATTGCGAAAGATTAAAATAATCTTCACTAATAATAGGTAATGATTCAATTTCAGTTGCTATCTCAATGCTGTTTTGGAAAAAATTGATAGCTGTTTCATAATTTTCTTTATAGAAGTATAAAGAGCCTTTATTTTTTAAAAGAATTGCGACATCTTCTTTATTCCCTATTTCAAGTTCAATTAAAATAGATTTGAAAAAATAATCTAAAGCGCTATCTTCTTTATTTTTAAAATCAAAATAACCTCCAATATTTCTTAATGTTGTGGCAATTCCGCTTTTATCACTTAATTGTTTTCTCAACAGAAGCGCTTTGTCGAAAAATGATTTAGCTTTTTCTATTTCACCAAAATCAAACATAGTTGAACCTATGTTATTATAGCAAAGTGCGACCCTGTATGGATTTGAAGATTTTTTAAAAATATCCAAAGCTTGCGAATATGAATTAATTGAATTTGCATATTTCTTATTTTCTTCGTAAAGCGCGCCAATATTGATTAAGCTTTCTCCGATACCTTCATTATTTTTTAACGCTTTTTCAATTTCAAGCGATTGATTATAATATTCCAAAGCTTTGAAATAGTTTCCCTGCAGGTGATATACTTCGCCAATATTGCTAAGTGTAGCTGCAACACCTTTTATGTCGTTTTTTTTAGTATCAATTTGTAATGATTTTTCATAATATCCAAGAGCTTTTGAATAATCTGCAATCTTGCAATAAAAAAGACCGAGGTTGTTATAACATGCTGAAATGCCTGAAATATCTTTAGTTTTTTCAAAAAGTATCAATGCTTTTAAAGTAATTTTTATCGATTGATCTATTTCACCCAAAAAATACCATGCAAGCGCGGTATTTTTTAAAGATGTTGCCATGCCTATGGAATCTTTCAATTTAAAAGAAATTGCATATTCAAGCTCCGAATATTTTAATGCTTCCTTTGGCTCGGAAGTTCGGAGTTTTATATTAAGCTGATTTAATATGTTTATTTTTTCTTTGTAGGAAGCCTTTATTAGCAAGGTTTTAAGACTATCAACAGATTTGTCGGCTATTGTAAGTAAAGGAAAAAGTAATAAAATAATTAAAAATATTTTTTTCATTAAAAACATTTTACATTGCTGCAAACATAAATATTTTTTTTAAATACAGTATTCTCATGATGTTGTTACATTTTACTTTCGCAACATTTATCGATTAAAACGTAGTGATACC
>JAAXXA010000543.1 GCA_013334735.1 Bacteroidota bacterium | reverse complement strand
ACCAATTACACCATTACAAATCAGATGATCCGAAATACGTGCTAATTCCATTATTATTATACGTAAATAATCTACGCGTTTAGGGATTTTTATATCTAATAATTTTTCAATTGTTAAATGCCAGCCTATATCGTTTATTGGAGCCGAGCAGTAATTCATCCTGTCAAGAAGAGGCGTAATTTGGTAAAAAGGTCTGTGTTCTGCAATTTTTTCAAATGCCCTGTGAATATAACCAATTGTTTGTTCCGTGCTTACTATAAACTCGCCGTCCATCGTGAGCACATTCTGAAACACACCATGAGTGGCAGGATGTGTAGGTCCTAAATTCAGAGTAATGAATTCTTTTTGCTCGTTACCTGCAATATCAGAAGGATCAATATATTTGTTTCTGTCTTCAGTCATTTTTGTTAGAGCTATCTTCCAAACATTTTATCATCTTTATCCTCGCGTGTTGCATCTTCCAATGGATATTCCTTGCGCATAGGGAAATAATCCATTTCGTCAACATTCAAAATTCTTTTAAGGTTAGGGTGTCCTTTAAATATTATCCCGAAAAAGTCGTAAGTTTCGCGTTCCATCCAGTTTGCTGCTGAAAAAACATTTGTTGCTGTGGGGAAAACGGGATTTTGCTCATCAGTAAAAGATTTTATTCTTATTCGCTGATTGTTTTTGAAACTATGAAGGTGATAAACAATCCCTATTTGTTCTTTTGCCTCAGGGTAATGCACTCCACATAATGTTGTAAGAAAGCGAAATTGTAAATCTTCATCATTATAAAGAAATTCAAGTATTTCAATAATTATTTGTTTTTTTATTACAAATACAGGCATATCTTTTAGCATTTCAAAAGAAATAATATCATCGCCAAAACGCTGCTCCAGCCTTTCTTTTAACAATTCCAATATTTTTTCATTACTTTTGAACATCAGTCAATTCCATATTTAGCAAGAAGTGTTTTATATTCAAGTGAATTTCGGCGCCGAAAAGTTTCATTGGCAACAAGTTCTTGTATGCTAAGTATTCCATTAATAATCTGCTCAGGTCTTGGCGGACAACCCGGAACATAAGTATCAACAGGTATTATTCTGTCGATACCCTGAAGTACGCTATATGTGTCGAATATCCCTCCGCTTGAAGCGCATGCACCGACGGCAATTACCCAACGCGGTTCAGCCATTTGTATATACACTTCCTTTAAAACAGGTCCCATTTTTTTTGCAATAGTTCCCATTACCATAAGTAAATCACTCTGCCGGGGAGAAAAGCTCAGCCTTTCAGAGCCAAAGCGGGCAAGGTCGTAATGAGCGCCCATGGTAGCCATAAATTCAATACCGCAACATGAAGTAGCAAAAGGTAAGGGCCAGATAGAATTTTTTCGGGCAAGTCCTATTGCTTTTTCATAGGTAGTTGTAAAAAAACCTTTACCTATATATCCTTCCGGCATTTCAGAATAATTTATCAATCAGTATTTATTTTTTTATTATTTAAAAAACAGCATAACCCTTGTTCCTTATGCCTTGTCAGCTTTTGCCTTATGCCTTGTAGCTTGTAGCTTGCAGCTTTTAGCTTGTAGCTTGTAGCTTGTAGCTCATTTCTCCCAAACAAAAGCCCTTTTCAATATTATGTAAACAAAACCACTTAACAACACAAAAGAAAAAATAAGCATTTCCACAAATCCCAAAATGTTTAATTCTCTAAAGTTAACTGCCCATGGATACATAAATATCACTTCCACATCAAACAGTACAAAAAGAATAGCAATAAGGAAATATTTAACGGAAAAAGGACTTCTCGCATTGCCCATTCCTTCAATTCCGCATTCAAAATTTAGAAGTTTTTGTTTCGTTTTTCTTTTTGGTCCGAGAAGATGAGTAAGCAGCATGGCTGTAATAACAAACCCCAATACTATACTTGATTGAATTATTATAGGTATGTAATCGCTTGGACTATATATTTTTTCGGGCAACATTTTTTAAATTAAAATTTTTATTGTTTTCCAAGAAAAGTTTTAATCTTTTTTTAGTTTTTTATTAGATTTTGTAGTCTTTTCTTTCAGTGTGCTTTCTTTCGTATTTTTAATATTAGCAGCATTTTTAACTTTCACAGGAGCTACTTGCTTATCCTTGTCTTTACTAATATTTGTTTTAGCAGGAGCAACTTCATTTTCTTTAGAATTTGTTTTTGTTTTTTCTTTCACTGCTGGTGAAACTTCATTGCTTTTTGGAATATTTGTATTCGGCGCTTTAGTAGGAGCAGTTTCATTATATTTAGAAATTGTATTAGTTTTTTCTTTTACCGGAGCAACCTCATTATCTTTAGAAATTGTAGTCGTTTTTTCTTTTGCAGTAGCAACTTCAGTTTTCTTATCTTTTGTAGTTGTAGTAACAGGACGATCTTTTATCGGTTTTATATTTTCAAGAGTTTCAACTTTTTTAGGAGCAGGTTTAACTGTTGATGAGCCTTTGTCGATACTAGGGCGATAAATAGTAATTATGTTCCCGTCAGCTTTAACATCTTTTGAAGATTTTACATCGTTCACTACAACTTCAGGAACTTTAAGTCCGGTAACTTTTTCTACGTCTTCTTTTTTAGGACCACTCTGATAAATTTGGTTATTGTAGGTGTTAGTATTATTAATAATAGTAATATTATTTACAGTTGTATTATTATTTATAATTGTAGTGTTATTATTTACAATATTTACCTGATTAATATTTTGTTGAGGAACAAAGCACCACTGATTCATAGGCGGCTGATATCCGTAACCTGCATTAGGCGGCATTGGAGCCCATCCATAGTAATTATTATATTGTCCCCAGTAAACCCATGCCGGAGCCCAATCGTAACCTGGTATCCATTCCCATCCATAAATATCA
>JAAXXA010000542.1:621-2877 GCA_013334735.1 Bacteroidota bacterium | reverse complement strand
CTCAGGTTATACAGGCACTTACTTTTGGGTTGACCCTGCCGAAAATTTAGTTTATATTTTTCTCTCAAACAGGGTTCACCCGAATCCTAATAACAAAAAACTGACTGAAATGGGCATCCGTACCGATATTCAGCAGGTAATTTATGACGCTATTGAGAAAAGTAAGATAAAGAAATAATGTGATGCAATGGGGATAAGCTGAGATTTATCTTTGTGAAAACCAATGATAGCAAATATAAATAAGTAAACTTAAAAAAACTGTTTAAAATAATATGGAATACTTCTATATATATCTGGCAATAGCTACTCACAAATCAAAATTTGCAAAAAAGAAGTTACTAATCTACTGTAGTGAAATTATTAAACTATACTTATAGTCCGTTGTATGATAAGCTACAATTGTGCAATTTTGCATTCGTGGATATCAAAGCAAAAATAGGACAACGATTAAGAGATTTAAGAAAGCAAAAAGGTCTTAGTCAAGAAAAGTTTTCATTTATATGCGAACTTGACAGAACCTATATTGCAAGCATTGAGCAAGGGAAAAGAAATGTTTCTATTGCAAATATTGAAAAGATTGCAAAAGCATTCCATATGTCCGTTTACGATTTTTTTAAATCAGATTTATTTAAGTAATATGGAAATCAAAAAATTTGAAACAATAATTTTAGCAGAATTAAAAAAAGTTGTTGAGACATACTTGAAAAAAATGCCGAACCAAGAATCTCTGCTAAATCAAGAGCAGGCGCGGAAATTAGCTCTTTGCTTGAAGATAAATTTGTAGCTGAAACGACAAATCATAAATATTTTAAAAAGTCAGTTGCTTCACCATCAGGTGCAACTAAGCACCCTTGGGATGCGATGACGTACTTCTGCATCAAAGGACATGAGGAAGTAATATGGATTGACTTTAAAGCAGTTAAAGTTTCAAGTGCCGACAGTAACCCTGACATAGGAACGCCAGATAAAATAATTGATTTAATTTACAGCGGTTTTTTCTATTTAGCTTATATCTTTGTATACTACGAAGAAACCGAAGCAGGTTTAAAATTTGTCAAAAACTCTGATAACGAATTAGTGAAAATTTATTTTCTGAAAGATATCAGCTCAACATTCAGAAGAAATCCCAAAAATCAACTACAAGTAAATATTTCCGCAAAGCCAGTTGAACGAACAAGACAGGACTTTATCAATGTTCTATTTGAAAAAATTGAACAAAGCCACAAAAGACAAATTGAAATTTCCACCAAAGCATTAGAACAGATTGCTAAAGGTGACATCAAAATGAAACTGATTGAAATAAACAAACAATCGGAGGATAAAATTAAAAAGCTGTAATGCTCCCGGTAATATTTTCAATTTCAGAAGCAGTCAATTCGTAATATTGATAAATAAGCGTATTTATTTTTGCTGTCACTTCATTTTTCACAGAAGGTCTTTCGTAAATCGTTTTACACAAATCAGCAATTTGCTTCCGTAAAATATTATTGTTAGGTATAAAAATTGTTCCTAAATCTGAAATTTTTATTTGTGGTTGCTTTCCTTGCGAATACCTAATAATATTCATTTGTTGAGAGTAGTATGTAATCAAGTCAGCATTTAACCACCCACACAAGAAGTATAAGAACTCAACTGTTTCATGTGTATTATTTCTTAATGAAAAAACATACAAGCTATTATTTGCGGAGCTTCTTTTTAAATCAACTGTTGCAATTATTTCTTTTGTTGATTGCCTGATGTAAATTTTTGGATTATCGTAAATTATTGTTTCGCCTAAACCAAGTCGTTTTTTATTTTTTATACCTTCCTTTTCCAATTGAATTTTTAATTCAGTATTTATAGAATCTTGAAGAGATTTATTGTAAAAAAAAAACTTTTTAAAATTTAATTCTCCATATTTTTCTGAAAGTGCTTTTGACCCCTGGTAATAAGGATAGATAAGCTTTTCATCTTTCGATGTACAATCATGAAATGTAAATTTATCTTCCATATCAAGCAACATTACACAGGTTCTTAGATTTTTATTTGGAAATAACTCCAATAAAGTTTTATCTTTCTTTGAAACAACCTTGTCAATGATTTGTTTTGAAATGCTGCAACCATTATATCTAAATTTGTATTCGTCATTTTTATTCAGCCAACTTAATTGTGGAATAAAATAGCTGTTTTGAGTTTTATGGTCTTCTATTTTAACATCATTATCCTTTATTCCAATTGATTTAGATACTTTAATAATTACTTGTCCGCTTGCAACAT
>JAAXXA010000542.1:0-611 GCA_013334735.1 Bacteroidota bacterium | reverse complement strand
ATCAAATTCTTTAATGTTTACATGTAATTCTTGAATTTTTACTTTCTCTAACAAATATTTTCTTGTATGTTCATAAGCAGTTTCAAAAAAAGAAACATCAATAATAAAACTTAGTTTACCATTATCCTTAAGAAAATCAAGCGAGTGTTCTAAAAACAACATAACAAGATTTAACTTACCGTTTTTTAAGGAATTTGGAAATTGATTGTAATTTTTCAGGTAATTAACTCGTTGTTCTTCGTTTTGTTTTTTATCTCTCCTGCCATATAATGTAACATAAGGTGGATTTCCAATAACATAATCAAAAGTATTATATAAAGAAGTAAATGGAGTTTCGCTCCGTTCATCAAACAAAGTCGTTTTTACTGGTGCTTTGTCTGTGAAATCACAAACAAATGAATTATAAGAACCCTTATACTCATTACCAAATAAGTATTTGTAAAGAGATTTAATATTAGATATTGTTTTTTCAATCATTTCTTTTTGAATATCCACAAAGAAAATATTATTTGAAATCAAACTTGAAATCAATTTTTCATCAGGAAATGTATTTTAAAACTTATTTCTGATGTTTATAATACATTTCCTGATGAAAAATTGATTTCAAGTTT
>JAAXXA010000053.1 GCA_013334735.1 Bacteroidota bacterium | reverse complement strand
ACTAGACTTCCTGATGCTCAGAAATAAGGATTTTATATGTTAGGATTGTTTTTTATAGGGTCGAGGTCGGGGTCGTGGTCGTGGTCGTGGTCGGGGTCGTGGTCGGGGTCGTGGTCGGGGTCGAGGTCGAGGTCGGGGTCGAGGTCGAGGTCGGTGTAGAAAAAAATCATATATAAAATAATTAAAAATCTATACAACCTAAATATCAATCATACTATTAGGAGAATTTATGCAAGAATCTATTGATTTAAATAGAGACTTTAAAGGAGTTTGGGTTCCAAAAGAAATATGGTTTTCAAAAGAGCTTTCTTTACAAGAAAAACATTTATTTGTTGAAATAGATTCTCTTGATAATGATATAGGATGTTTTGCTTCAAATTCCTATCTTGGTGATTTTATGGGTTTATCCAAACAAAGAATATCTAGTTTAATACAATCATTAATAAACAAAAAATATATCTATCAATTATCTGAAAAAGAATTAACTGAAAATGGCTGGAAAACAAATAGAGTTTTGAAAGTCAATAAAAATAAATTTGAGCATATTGAAAATGGTACTACCCATACCAAAAATGGTACGCTGGATATTGAAAATGGTACTGGGTGTACCAAAAATGGTACGACCCATACCAAAAACGAGGAGTATAGTAATCCATGTAGTAATCCATGTAATAATATACATGAGAAGAAAAAAAAACGTAAAAAATTTATTCCACCTTTATTACAAGAAGTAAAAGATTTCTTCAAAGAAAAAGGAGTTAGCGAAGAGTTAGCTATTAGAGCGTACGATCACTATAACTTAGCTAACTGGCATGACTCTAATGACAACCCAGTCCATAACTGGAGACAAAAAATGAATACAGTATGGTGTACTGAAAAAAATAAACATCCACCTAACAACCCGCGAGAACAAATTAATACAATGTGGGGAAATTAAATTTGGAGGGAATCATGTATTATAACCACGAAGTTGAATCAAGCATACTAGGGACAATGCTAATGTCAGAATCTTGCCTTCTGAATGGGCTTTCATGGATGAAACCAGTTGATTTTGATAGAGAAATTCACTCTAAAATATTTTGCGCAATACAGGAAATGACAAACAAAAAAATGAAAATAGATTCTATGACCCTGGTTGACTATATGCAGGATGTTAACCTGAATTCGTTGATATCAAAAATGATTTCTGATTCTATCGGTTCTGGAGGATTCAAGGAATATGTACAGATAGCTAGAACTCATTCATTCCGCAGGGCTGTAGAGAGAGTTGGAAATGTTATTAAAGACCTTCCTGCTGAATATACTGACACCGAGGAGCTATCACTGAATGTTGAAAAGATGGTGTTTGAAGCATTGCAAAGACCTGAAGTAACCAACTACAAGAGCATGAAAAAAGCTACTGAATCTTATACTGAAAAAATAGATCAGCTTGTTTCTGGGTATAAGGGAATATCATCTGGTTATAAATCTCTAGATGATATCATCGGATGGTTTGAACACGGTCAATACAATACCCTGGCAGCAGGTACATCCATGGGAAAGTCTATGTTCGCAGGAGAAATGGCTTATAGGATGGCTAAAAACAACATTCCTGTGGCTATATTCAGCCTTGAAATGATGGACAGACAGTATATCAGCAGGTGGATTTCGAAGATTACCAAAATACCGCATGAAAAAGTATCGAAAGACCCTCTAAAAATAAATTTTTATGATGGTGAGAAATTGAAAGAAGCAACTGAAGAAATTAATAAGCTTCCAATTTTTATTGATGATACAGCCAATATTGACCTGATGAAACTAGTATCAAAAATCAGGCTTATGAAACGTAGGCATGATATACAGGTGGTGTTTGTAGACCACATTGGACTAATACGGTATCAGTCAAATTACAAAAACAGAAACCTTGAGATAGGCTATATAACTTCTACGCTCAAAGGACTAGCAAAGGAATTTAATATTGTGATAATAGGACTTTGCCAGATCAATAGAGGTGTTTCTGATAGGGCTGATAAAAGACCTTGTCTTTCAGACTTGAGGGATAGCGGAACAATTGAGGAAAATAGTGATATGGTAATGTTTCTTTACCGTGATGAATACTACAACAAAAATACTGATAAGCCAGGAATTTTAGAATTGTGGGTTGCAAAAAACAGGGATGGCAGAACCGGAGGAACCGATCTAGTATTTATGAAAGATATTTGTGCGATAGGAGAATAATCATGACTCTCAAAGACGCATTAGAAGCAAAACGAAAAAGGCATCATGCACATCCAGAACATGATCTACAATGCAAAGTTTCCAGATATCTTGACAATCATCCAAAACACCCTTTGTGGTGCGCAAGCGCGGGCGGAATGCGGACAAGCATGGGAACGGCTGTTAAAATGAAAAATTCTGGATATAAAAAGGGTTTCCCTGATATTTTTATTTATGAAATTAAATGTCATGAAAATTATTTTGCAGTAGATATTATTGATTATTATGGACTTGCAATAGAACTTAAAACAGAGTCAGGACATTTATCGCCTGAACAAAAAGATTGGCTAGAACAACTTAATAATAATGGTTATAAAGCTGTTGTTTGTTATGGTTATCAGCAGGCTATAAAGACAATCGATGAATATTTAGGAGCATAATATGCGTATAAAAGCTCAGTATATTAATTGTGAATTTGAAGGAAATCAATACTGGTATACATTTAGAGGAAACATAAACATTTCTAAAAAACTAAAAGAGAATCAGCCTGTAGAAATAGAGTACAATAACAATGCTGAATACAATACTTTTCTTAAGTTGCTTGGTCTATGGGAATTGTTTTTGAAAACATTATCAGATCATACTGGAGATAGCGTAGGATCATGGAAGTATTCGTTGAAAAGAAGGTCTGGCTTTGGTATTATTGAATATGATCATATAATTGATGAAAAAGTTTTTGTCCCTAACTCAATGTCTTGGGATACTTCTACAAACGAAGAAAGAAGCAAACTGTTTAAAGATAGTTTTAGTTATGTTATTGAGAATGTAATAATTGATATGTCTGGTTTTATGGAAGATTATTTTAATATCACAGGAAAGGAGTTGATATGAAATCGAGCGTCTATCCGTTGTTAGCTGATGTACTTGCGGACGTTGAATCGAAAGTTTATTGGAGTCTCAAAATTGGACGATGCATTAAAATTGATGATATAAAAACAATATTGAGCAAGTATTTCAGCTAACGGAATAGCTATAAGAAGTGAGCCATCGAGGCTCATTTGTGCGATAGCACCGAGTACCGCCCGGAGCCGCGCGAGGACGGAGCGGAGCTTATAGCGTGTGTTAGGTGATGGCGGCGGCAGTGGAGTCTATATGAAAATAGGATTGATTGACGTTGACGGATTATTTGACTTAAAAGATGTTATATGTTATAATCTTTTCAAGAGGTAAAAATTATGAAAGAAATTTGGAAAGATATTCCGGGTTATGAAGGTTTTTATCAAATAAGCAATTATGGAAAAGTAAAAAGTATAAAAAGGATGTGTATAACACATAACAAAATAAAAGAAATAAAAAAAGAAATATTATTAAAATTAAGTAAAGACAAAAGAGGTTATTTGGTTGTAAATTTATATAAAAATTACAAGCCTAAAACTTTTAAAATACATCGTTTGGTAGCTATTAATTTTATAGGAAATAGCGATTTAAAATGCGTATGCCATAAAGATAATAATAAAGAAAATAATTATTACGGTAATCTTTATTGGGGAACTGATTTAGAAAACAATAGACAAGCAAGAAAAGATGGATTATTTAATAATGATATGAAAATAAAATCTATTGATAAATATGGTAATATAATTAATTACGAATCCCAAAATGAAGCATCGAGAAAAACTAAAATATCACAAC
Source organism: Bacteroidota bacterium (assembly GCA_013334735.1). Lineage (GTDB taxonomy): Bacteria > Bacteroidota > Bacteroidia > Bacteroidales > CG2-30-32-10 > JAAXXA01. The sequence continues at coordinate 6,852 of JAAXXA010000053.1, read as the reverse complement.
AAAATATTTCGAAATGTATATTACTTCAAAGAAAAACAGCTGGCGGGTTAAAATGGGAAAAAATATAGGGCTTATTGATGTAGATTCTCATAGTAACTTCCCGAATCTGGCATTGATGAAGCTTTCAGCTTGGCATAAAGCCAAAGGGGATAATGTGGAATTCGTTCAACCACTTTTTGGTAATTATGATTTAGTTTATCAATCAAAGGTTTTCACTTTCACCCCTGATTATAAAAGTGAAATAAATACAATGAATTTAATACAGGGCGGATCGGGCTATGGTATGAATAATTTTCTGATACCAGAAATAGAGCATATATGCCCTGATTACAGTTTATATAATGTTTCAGAGGCTTATGGATTTTTGACAAGGGGATGCATTAGAAGATGCGAATGGTGTATTGTACCAAAGAAAGAAGGGCAATTAAGGCAGCACGCCGATATAACCGAATTTTTGGGCGATAAAAAAGCCGCTGTTTTGATGGACAATAATGTTTTAGCCAGTGAATGGGGACTGAAACAGATCGAGAAAATAATAAATCTTGGTATAAAAATAGACTTCAATCAGGGGCTTGATGCCAGGTTAATAGCAAATAACCCGGATATTGCAGAGCTTTTGAGTAAAGTAAAATGGTATAAACCATTACGGATGGCGTGCGATACATTGGAACAAATGCAAAGTATAGCAAAGGCGACTGAATTATTAAGGCATTTTGGGACAACACCAAGCAATTATTTTATTTATGTTTTGGTTAAAGATATTTCTGATGCCTTGGAAAGGGTAGAGTTTTTAAGAAAATTGAAGCTTGACCCCTTTGCGCAACCATACAGGAATTTTGAAAATAATACAGTTGACAAAAAAGCAGTGTGTTTTTCAAGATGGGTGAACCATAAAGCAATATTTAATTCTGTATTATGGGAAAACTATAAAGATAATATTAAATCGAAATCAGAATTGGGAGGGATATAATATGAATGATTTAATCATCGGAAACATCAGCAACGGTGCGGAGTTATCTATTAATGATGTGGCTATAATATTAGGAGTTACCACAGAAGCACTTAAAAAGCATATTAGAGAAATGTATCCGGGTTATATGATTAATGGTGTAGAAACATTTTTATCAGAATCAATGGTGACTGAAATTAAAAAGAGAATGATGCCTACAACCAAAGTTGTAGGTAATGTCACAAATTTAGAAATGGAAGAAATGACATTGAAAGTTATTGAATTTCATAGTTCAGAAAGAGAAAGATTAAAAAAAGAAATTGAAGAAAAGGACAAAAAAATTATTGAGATGTCTCCAAAGGTAGAATATTTTGAAGCTCTTTGTGAGGCTAAGGATGCAGTTGACATCGGAACAGTAGCCAAAATTCTTGATGTAGGCATAGGAAAGAATAGGCTTTTTGATATTCTTAGGAAAGAATGTGTTTTACAGGCTAATAACCAGCCTTATCAAATTTACTGTGACAGGGGATATTTTCGGATAATCGAATCAAAATACAATAAGCCTGATGGCTCAATTCACATCGGCTTAAAAACAGTTGTCTATCAGTCTGGAATTAATTTTATCAGGACATTGTTGAAAAGGAAAGGATATATTCAAAGCCAAGCTTTGGCAATGGTGGGGTAAACTATGAACAACGTACCGAATCGAGAATGGAAAATAAGCTACTTAAGAATACATTTCCTTTGCCATCGTAAGGGGATTTCTTATATTGCAATAGGCGATGAACTTCATCATCGTTGCCCAGACACAAAGCATATGCGTGCAAATTGCCGGGACGCAGTGCATAGTATGCTCAATCTTGTCCCGCTCAACCATGATTTTCACATAGCAAATAAATCTTTTATGGGGCAAAAGCAGGAGAGGCTTGAGAGGATACAAAAGTTTCTTAGTTCGACTGGAAAACACGGGTATATTGGCGAGCATTGGACAGACAAATATTATATGCCTGCACCCGGGCAGAAATCGATTCATTGGATGATGAGGGATTTTATCAATGGGAAAAGAAAGAAAATTTGGGATTAGTCGCCGCAATAATGGCGTACAACATATTGGTGTAAATGTAGTCGGCCTAGCTACCCGCCGCACCGCTTCAATTGCTTTTCTTTCCGGCGGTCTTTTCTGCCCGATTGACTTTTACACCGTGTTGTACGAAGTCACAAACAAAGGAGGTTAATATGACTTATTTTGAGAATGAAGATTATGTTAAAAATGGTGATGTTTATATAAAGGCTTTGAAAGTGAAAAAGAAAAATATGAATTTTATTTGCTTAAAAGATAGATATATTATTGCTGATATTGAATATAGGTTAATATCTATTGGTTGCAAATTAAAAGAACCTTTAATAAATAGAAGTAGTTTGTTTATTGATATTGATAATAAATACTGTATTGCTTTTTCTAAAGGATTAAAAGAAAATTACTATGTTAATTTAAAGTTTTGTTTGTGATTTCGTACAACATATCAGGATAGACGACGTTTTGCGTGTTTAAGTAGGAGGTAATTATATATGGATATACTTCAGGGATGGATAGACTGGATGAATAAACCGGAATATAAAAAACAAAGATTTTGGACAAACCAAATTTTAAAGGACTGGTCGGAAGAAAGAGCTAAGCAAAATGTGTGCGATAGCACCCGCAGCGTCTATCCGTTGTTGTGCGCTGGTTTTGGACGGTCGAGAATAAGGAGTTTGTATGAGTAGCACAAGGATAATGATCTTACCTTATGGAGAAGTGTTGCTTGGAAAAGAACAGCATATAGGGTTTGATGAAAAATTAAAGTGGCATATATATTGGATGCGATTCGATGGCGATAAGTATGTATCAGTTTTTAATAAAAATAGTAAAAGAGCATTGTTGAATATTGCTAAAAAATGGAATTGGATAATAAAAAGCTAGTCCAAAACTTGCGTACAACAGCAGCTATACGCACTGTGTAATAAAGTATACAGTAAGGAGAAAGGAAATATGGAAAATAATTACGAAGAATGTCTTAGGCAATTTTGCATAGGTCTCAAGATGGAAAACATTGATAATTTAATGACGCGTTCACCGGAGGTTTTTAAAGAGATTGGAGAGAATATGGCAAAAAGATCAAATGATAGATTTAGCGAAGAGCTTATAGAATTATTGCATAAGGCAAGTGAATTGATAAAAAAAGAAAGGAGTGAATTATAATATGCTGATACAATTTGAAAAATTCTGGAACTACTTTTTGACAGTCGCGAGAAACTCAGGATTGGACAAGGAATATTATGATGAACTTTTTGATCTGGCTGAAAAAGAATATGACAATTATTGTAATCACTTATATCCGGAGAATGATAAGAAGTGGATTAAACGCTTTGCATTGCGGATGGCTAAGGATTTTGTTGTATTAAAATCAGTGATGTTTATATGATACGCAATATTTATGAATGGAGAAAATTTATTGCCGAACTATCAGCTTTGCCCTAAATGCAATGGAGAAGGAATTATTTATTCAAATAGAAATTATTTTGAAGGTAAGTATTAATTTAGATATGGCATTACTGAACTAAATTGTGATTTATGCAATGGTAAAAAAGTATTGTTAGTTAAGGAGTGATTATGACTATTAATCCAAAATTTAAAGTAGGGCAAGAAGTAACTATAAGGACAATTAATATAGATGGATTTGTGACAGGTTTAATTATCAGAGACAATGGCAACATAGAATATGAAGTGAGTTATTTTTTAGGAGATAACTATTATAGCTCTTGTTTTTCTGATTATCAGATAGAGGAGTAAAGATAATGAGCAACGCAAGAAATCTTAGAGATAAAATGAAAACCTGTGAGTATTGTAAGCACTGTCCAGATGAAGCTAGTTTTGAATTTTATTGCCCTGTGAAAAAATATGTTAAAAGAATGATGGACAGAGCTTGTAATAGTTATGATGAGTATATAGCAGGATGGGAGGAGAAATGATATTGAAATCAGATTGGCAAGAGGTAAATTCATGTAAATACAAAGGCAATAAAATAACATTGCTTATGTCAGTTTCGAAAGAAAACGTTTTTTATAATATCTCTGGTACAAAAACACAGTACTTAAAACTAAATGAATCGGATATACAAAAAAGTAATGTTTGGAATATCAGAAAAGATTTGTATTTATTATATGATAAAACAACTGATGAATTTAAATTTGTTCGTGATATATCTATTGAAGAATTTTATAAAGACTAAGGAGCTATTATGATTTTATCAGAATCAGCAAGCAGATTATTTCCTCAGCCTATGTTTGAATTGCAAACTAAAGTGAAAGAATTGGAAAAACAAGGAAAAGATTTTATTCATTTTGAAATAGGTGATCCTGATATTGATTGCGATGAATCTATTAAAGATAAAATGATGTATTCTATTTATGCTAATCACACTCACTATACGCCAGCCAAAGGAATACAATATTTAATTAACGCTATCTGCAATAAACATGATGTAAAACCAGAAAATGTTTTAGTAACTCCAGGTGCAAATATCTCAATGTTTTATGTACTGAGTTGTTTATGCAATGAAGGTGATACTGTAGCGATACCTAATCCTGGATTTCCTACTTATAAATTAGTGGCTGATTATTTAAAATTGAATGTTATAGATTATACAAATATTATCTATAAAAAATATATTGATTGTAAATGTATTGTTGTAAACAATCCCTGCAATCCAACTGGAAAAAATAATTTATTGCCATATTATACACCGTTTACATATAGATATAATGATAATATATATTTTGATTACAATAACAGTTATGATTTATTTGATGCTAACGATATAAATGTTTATAGCTTCAGCAAACAATATGCAATGACAGGTTTTAGACTTGGTTACATTATAGCTAATCCAGAGTTAATCAATAAGATGGAAATACTACTTAATATTACTAACTCTTGTGTCCCTGAGTTCATACAAAGAGCAGGCATAGCCGCTTTGCAAACAGACAATTCAAAGATGATAGAGATGTATAGAGAGCGTAGAGATGTATTGGTAGAGGGATTGAATAAGATTGATGGGATAGAATGTGAATTACCAGACGGTACCTTCTATGCCTTTCCAAACATTACTAAAACAGGCTTAACAAGCAAAGAGTTTTCGGATAAAATGATTGAGGCAGGAGTAGCACTATTACCAGGTACTGACTTTGGAAGTAATGGAGAAGGACATGTAAGATTGTCTTTTGCCTCTACAAATATTGAACAGATTAAAGAAGGATTGAGGAGGATTAAAAAATGTCTATAGAACAAGGGACTTGCGAAGAATGTAAATATTATTATAGCGAAGGTGGTTTGAGAGTGTGCTACGCTTGTGATAGAGATGATGATGATTGCTTTGAAAAAGCTATTGATAAAACCCCGCATGAGACATCTTTTAGCACAATGGATAAAGAATAAAGGAGGGTTTATGATATTAAAAAACGATCCAAAAGTTGATTATTTAAATTTAAAACAAGATGATTTAAAAACTATGATTTGCTGTAATAATAATGGCATAACGCAAACTACAGAAATAAATATGCCAAGGCTAGATATTAAACTTAAAATAAAAACTCAAACGGTATTAAATACTGATAATGATAAAGTTCACAATGATGTTAATATAGGGTTAGATAAATGACAATAGCAGAATATATTGTTAAGTGTTTAGAAGACAATGGTATTACTCACTGTTTCTCAGTAGTAGGCGGAGGCTCCATGTATCTCAATGACGCTTTTGGGAAGTCTAAAAAAATTAAAACTATCTACTGCCACCACGAGCAAGCATGTGCTATGGCGGCAGTAGCTTATTCCAAACTAACAGGCAAGACTTCTGTTGTTTGTGTTACTACTGGGTGCGGAGCGACCAATACTATTACGGGATTACTTGACGCATGGCAGGATTATGTTTCTGTATTATTTATATCAGGACAGGTAAATGAAAAAGATTGTTATAGACATTATGAAGGATTGAGAGGAAATGGAATACAGGAAGCGGATATATTGTCTATTGTAAAACCTATTGTTAAATATTATGGGACTTTACAAAAATTTGATAAAGAAAATAGAGTTGTTGAAGGCTTATTAGATATAGTACAAGCCAATCCAAGCGGGCCTGTGTGGCTTGAATGCCCATTAGACGTTCAAGGAGCTGAAATATGAAAAATAAAATAACTCTTTTTAGAGGAAAAGAAATAGAAACTTTATCAAAACAAGAATTGATAGAAATGGTTAATTGTTTATTTGAATATTATGAAGCAAGAATTGTTATATTGAAAAAAATTAATGAGGTTGATGATATTATAAAAACAACTAAACCAAAAAATAACAAATTATTAAAACATATTATTGATTATTTTTTTGTTAGAAAGGTAATTTAATATGTATAACAAACCATTACTAGCCATAGGCCAAGGAGTTAGATTATCTAACTCTATTGATAAGATTAAACGTTTTATTGATTTTTATCAAATACCTTTTGTTACTACATTTCTAGCTACTGATATACTTCCAGATCATCCTTTGAACTTTGGAAGGATAGGTATTAAAGGGAATAAATGGGCTAATAGAATAGCGCAGGAATCTGATTTGATTATTACAGCAGGGACAGATTTGAAGCTACCTCATAGAGGGTATAATAATGAGATAATATCTAAGGATAAAGTTTTTAAAAAAATTATTAGCCATGATTTATACAGATGTGATATTAATTCTTCAAATGAATGGATTAAAAAATGTAAAGTTTATAGGGCGGAATATAAAATGATGGAAATTCAATCTCATTTAATTAATTCAGATAATAATATTAATCTTTATTATTTTTTAGAAAAGCTATCAGACCATCTTC
>JAAXXA010000541.1 GCA_013334735.1 Bacteroidota bacterium | reverse complement strand
CCTAAAAATATGCTTAATAAAAACTTTAATGTTCTTAAACTATATTGTAAACGTTCGCCGGAAAGTTTCAACATTAAAGTAAAAGCTTCGGGCTTAAGTACCCCTTTATATATAGATTGCAACGCGTTAAATGATAAACTTTATATCGAAATTAATCTTCCTGCTGCAAGTGATACTTTGGAGCTGTTTGTAAATAAAACAGACACAATACAAAAAGCGTTTGAATTTTATGGATTACTTATCGAAACAAGCGAAGATAAAGGCGTTTTATACAATAGTGTCGGAATAAATGGCGCCAGTTTAAAAAGTATTTTAAAAGAAAACCTTCTCTTATATCAGGTAACAGAACTTAAACCTGATTTGGTTATCCTTGATCTTGGTTTGAATGATTTTTACAAAACAGCATTTAACAGCAGAGAAATTGAAATGAATTTATGTAATATTATTGATGTTATCCAGAGCGCATCGCCTGATGCCGGTATTATTCTTTGCGCCGGACAAGATGTATATTACCGTTATTGGGATGAAGCTAATTGTAAATTGTATTCTTCTTTAGTTAGAGAGATAGCTTCACGAAAAGGATGCGCTTTTTATGATTATTATAATGTAAGCGGAGGACAATATTCAATGTTAAAATGGTACTATAGCAAACTTGCACAATATGATAAAGTACATCTTACATCGGCAGGTTATTTTTTAAGAGGAGAACTTTTCCTTAATGCGCTCCTAAATTCATATTATATATCGCTTACAAAACCGGAAATGAAAACATTTATTGCTTCAAAAGAATTTCCGGATACTACTAAAATTAAAATAAACTTAATTAATAAAAATATTCCCGAAGTTAAAGATACCGATGCTGTTGCTTCTGCTATTAAGGAGCAAACACAAGTATGGAAAGCCGAAATGTTTTATTATAAAGTAAAACAGGGTGATAATCTGGGAGCAATTGCTATAAAATATGGTGTTACCGTGAAACAATTACAATTTTGGAACAATTTAAAAAATGTAAATATAAATACAGGAAAAATATTAGTAATTTATAAGCAAAAGTTGATTAATGCTGATGTTTATACACAACAACCTGTTGTCGCTCCAAATAAACCTATTACAAAAACTCAAAATCAAACAAGCTCCAATGTACAAACAAATATACCTAAGCAAACTACCATTAAACGTGAACCGGTTAAGACAGTTAGTACAAAGGGAAAAGTAAAATATTCAGTTAAGAGCGGAGATAATTTATGGAGTATTTCAAAAAAATATGGCGTACCTGTCGATCAGATTAAAAAACAGAATAATCTTAGTAGTAACGCGCTTAAACAGGGTATGGTTTTAATTATAAGTAAATAAATTTTTACAATGACAAACTTTTTTAATGCGCTTTCATATAATCCTTCCCATCCGTTAGTTTTTATTTCTGTCTTGTTTATTATTTTGTTTTCGGCTTTTTTTATAATATACGCGATTACTTTTAAAAATATAAGAACAAGGAATGTACTGCTTTTACTTTTTAGTTTGTTCTTTTATTATAAAGTAAGCGGCGTGGCGGTTATATTACTTTTAGTAATTTCTACTTCCGATTTTTTTATAGGTAAAGGAATTTATTTATCCGTTAAAAAATCTACTAAAAAAATCCTGTTATTCCTATCGTTATTTATTAATCTGGGATTTCTCTTTTATTATAAATATGCTAATTTTCTTTTACAGGCATTTTCAGATATCACGGGAGGAAGCCAAAGTACTCTAGTTCTAAATATCATTCTTCCAATAGGAATATCGTTTTTTATTTTTAAATCGCTCTCTTATATATTTGATATATACAGGCAAAATATTACAGAACCTGAGAATAATTACATCAATTATGTGCTTTATGTATCTTTCTTTCCAAATATTTTAGCCGGTCCTATTTCTAAAGCTGCAGATCTATTACCTCAGTTCAAAAATAAAACTCTGATAACTGAAGATACTATCAGCAAAGGCTTTTTCCTTATTATGTGCGGGGCTTTTAAAAAAGTTTTTATTGCCGATTTTCTCGCCGGAAATTTTGTTGACAGGATATTTGATGCTCCTCAATATTTTACAGGTTTCGAAAGTCTTATGGCAAGCTACGGATACACGATACAGCTTTATTTTGATTTTTCCGGCTATACCGATATTGTTATTGGAATAGCATGTTTGCTTGGTTTTTCAATTTTACCGAATTTTGATAAACCATTTTCTGCCGTTAATGTAACTGACTTTTGGAGACGATGGCATCTCACACTTTCAGCATGGCTCCGCGATTACCTGTTTACTCCTTTATCGCTGAAATGGAGGAATGGAGGCTCGTTTGGAATTATAACGGCTTTAATGATAACTTTTATTATTTGTGGTTTGTGGCATGATGCAAAATATACTTTTATTATATGGGGCGCTCTTCATGCGCTTGCAATGGCTTATGATGTGCTCACAAATAAAATCAGGAACAGAATAAAGAAAAAAATAAACAAAAAAATATACCGGTTCATAAGCATATTTATCACTTTTCATTTTCTTTGTTTAACCTTTATTATTTTCCGCGCGACAGATGTAAATACTGCTATAAAAATTTACGAAAAAATATTTACAAACCTTGATTTTGGACTGGCATTACAATGGATAAAACTGTATATATATCCTTTCCTTATACTAATTTTTGGACTACTGCTGCATTATTCTCCTTTTAAATGGAATACATTTTTGTTGAAACAATATACAAAAATTCACTGGTCATTAAAAGCTTTTATACTGTTTTTTGCAGTTATAATTATTTATCAAATGTACAGTTCGCAGGCGCAACCGTTTATATATTTAGAATTTTAGGTTGACTAATATTCTAAATATTAATCATATTTTTGCATAAATAAATCAA
>JAAXXA010000540.1 GCA_013334735.1 Bacteroidota bacterium | reverse complement strand
AGATAAGCCTACTGTTGTTGAAAGTTATATTTCCGATTCAGGTCTTCTGAAAGAAAAAGCTGACTTTCTTAAAATGGATGCTTTTTCGGCAGATGATGCTACGGAAGACAGGATAATTGAAGGGATAAAGAAACTGATAAGTTAAATAAATAAATTGGAGATCACAATTTGTGACCTCCAATTTTTAAATAAAAATTTAAGGAAATGAAATACACCTTAAAGAAAAAATTTAAAAATGACAGATAAAATAACAAATATAGCAATTCCGGAAGAAGTAATTTTAAATAAAATTTATTTAATTCGAGGTCAAAAAGTAATGATAGACCGCGATCTTGCAGAACTTTATGGCGTTAAACCAATTCGATTAAGAGAGCAAGTAAAAAGAAATATTAAAAGATTTCCTGAAAAATTCATGGTTCATTTGACCGAAAAAGAAGTTGAACTCATGCTATCGCAAAATGCGATACCTTCCAAAAAGCAACTGGGAGGATTTTTACCATACGCTTTTACTGAGTATGGAGTTTTAATGCTGGCAAATATTTTAAAAAGCGAAAGAGCAATAAATGCGAGTATATATATTATCGAAGTATTTGTGAAGCTGAGAGAAATGGTGCTAACACACAAAGATATATTATTAAAATTAGAACAAATAGAGAAAAAGCTTACAAATCATGATGAAGAAATTGAATTAATTTTCAATGCTTTAAAAGAGCTGATAAAGCCACAAACAAAAGAACGAAATAAAATAGGATACAAACTTGTTGAAAAAAAATAAATGCAAAATTGAAGATACCAATTGTAAAATGTCAATTATTGATTAGGAAATTTTATTATACTCTGAACTGGATAGATTTCCGCATTATGAATTGCCACGACCTTTAGGTCGTGGTTAATAAAAGAGAGTAAAAGGGGGCTTTAGCCCCAAATAATAATGAATAATAAAATGCGGAAATTTATCCTGATTGCAGTATAAATTTTACATTTGATATTTTATACCAATCTTTTTTCTAAAAGATACAATCGAATTAGAAAAAATAGATTGGTAAATGCCGATAGACTTTCAACATCATTTAAAAAGTGATTTTGAAATGATAATTTTGAAAGCTAATCGGTATTACATCATCAATTTAACATATAAAATACACAATGGAAATAACATGATTCTTATAGATCAACATACAAAAAAAATAATGGAGGAGTGCAAGGAAAGAGCGCGCTCTGCCGGACTATCCTTTGATAACGAGACCCTCGAATATATCGTTACCAATAGGGATATGATAAATCTTTCTCCTAAAAATATGATCCCCTCGCTTTACGATTATTGGGTACACGATGTGGAAGTGCTGAAAGAACAGGGTAAATACAAATTATATCCCGGCAATCCTTATGAAACGGTAATAAATTCAAGACCGGCAATTTCTTTTTACAACGATAATAATCCCGATTGGCTTAACATTATGATTTTTTATCATGTTCTTGCTCATATCGATTTTTTTCAAAATAATATTCTTTTTGAAAACACATGGAATGATGATTTTGTAGGTATGGCATTAGCCGATAAACGATTGATTGAAAACCTCCGCAGTAAGTATGGCAGGTGGGTGGATTATGTTATAGAGTTCAGTCGAAGCATCGACAATATTACAGGCTATTTCAGAGAACTGCCTAAACATGGTCTGCTTTTGGAAATGAAACCTTCTTCAAAACTTTCATTTTATTTTGATATTTTTCTTCAGGAAATTCTGAATGCATCACAACATCTTATTTTTAAAGAAATAGACAGATTTAATGCAATAAAACAGAACAAACCCGAAATGGCTGAATCTGTTTTCTTTGCCGAAGTAAGAACAAAATATCCCGAATTTCAGGCAAAATATGACAGTCATAAAAAAACTGAACCTGAGGCTTCCGACATTATGGATTATATCTGCAAACATTCGCCGTTCCTGAAAAAAGAGCAGAATCAATGGATGAAATCTGTGATTACTATTGTAAGAAATACATCATTATATTTTAGTCCGCAGATAAGAACAAAAATCATGAACGAAGGCTGGGCGAGCTATTGGCATGATGAATTGTTTAGGCAGGATGAGCGCATTAAAGGTCACGAAGTTGATTATGCAAAAATAAATTCAGGTGTAACTTCAATTTCACGAATAGGTTTAAACCCTTATGCTATAGGTATGAGGCTTATTCAGCATGTGGAAGAACTTGCCGAAAAAGGTAAAATAAATTATGATTTTCAGAAAATGCAAAATGCAGAAGAACGTGAAAATTTTAATAGCAAAACCGGTAAAGGCAGAGAAGCTATTTTTCAGTTACGCAAAAATTTCAGCGATTTCATGCTAATAAATACTTTTGTAGATCAGGATTTTATTGATGAACATAACTTATTTGTTGTGGGAAAAAGAGCAAATCCCGAAAAAGGCGTTTACGAATATTATGTTAAAAGCAAAAAAGCGAACGATTACAGGGATATGATGCTTGATTCATTGTATCACCCGCCGCTTATAAAGGTTAATACTGAAAAAACCAATGAAGATAATCTTTACCTGACTCATATTTTTGAAGGGAAACAGATTTACAAATCGTATATCCCTGATACTTTAATCGGGATAGAATATCTTTGGGGAGGTCAGGTGCAGCTTGAAACAACCGAAATACTAAAAGAAGAGAACAATGACGAAAATAAAGCTTCATTTAATTACAGAAAAGTTTTATATACTTTAAAAGACAAAAAAATTACAAAAACCAATATATAGAGATTGTTAAAATAATAAATTACTGATGTTACGTAAAAATAAAAAAAAGAGATTCCTCATTCCGCGGAGTTTACACTGAACAAAGTGAATGTGCTTCATTCGGAATGACAATGTTGACAGTTGAGGGAGATG
>JAAXXA010000539.1 GCA_013334735.1 Bacteroidota bacterium | reverse complement strand
GGAAACTTATGCTTATATCTTTATGAAAAGTAATAGTACCGGTATCAGGAGTATCCTTACCGCAAAGGATATTGAACAATGTTGACTTGCCTGCTCCGTTTTTTGCAACAAGCGCAATTTTCTGATCTTTTGCAAGCTGGAATGAAATATTTTCGAACAATACTAAATCGCCGAATGCTTTAGTGATATCTTTAATCTGTAGATAGCTAATCATCAATATAAATTATAAAATGCAAAGTTAATGAAAAAGGTAGAAGTTACAAGGCACAAGGGAAAATCAATTACGAATTATCAATTACGAATTACGTGATAGCAATTACGAATTATCAATTACGAATTACGTGTTACCGAATACAATTTTTACCAAATACCGATTACCTATTTACCACTACGGGCACTGAGGTTCTCGAAGTGCCGAATACCGATTACCTTTTTACCGAATACCGATTTTACCGAATACCGATTTACTTCCTATTCTTAGGGCACAATTCCGAACTTTCAAATCTTCTGCAACGCGGTTTACAGTCGATGCAATAATTTATTTCTTCATTCAACCTGGCTTTTTTTGCCCATTCGGCATCAGTTAATATATCCCTTCCTATAGCTGTAAAATCAGCCAAATCATTTTCAATTAACCATGAAGCTCTTTCAGGAGTATGAATTTCATTCACAACAATAACAGGAATATTAACATGTTTCTTTATTTCAGTTCCACTATAAACAATCCAGTTATATTTAAAATTTTGCGGAATTTCAACGGGATTGTTCATCCCTCCATGAGAAACATGAAGGATGTTTATACCATAGTGCTCCAATTCTTTTGCAATATTAATCCCATCTTCCAGATTAGGAGCATTAGCGCCCAAGCGGTAACTTATTATAAAATCGTTTCCTGTTTCTTTTCTTATTCCTGTTATAATTTCTTTTGCAAACTTTAATCTTCCTTCAAGTGTTTCACCGTATTCATCAGTTCTTTTATTAACAAGCTGTGTAGCAAATTGGCACAAAAGGTACATGTGAGCGCCATGAATTTCAATTCCATCAAAGCCTGCTTTCATAGCTCTTACGGCGCCTTCAATAAAATCGCGAGTCAGATTTTTTATTTCCTCAACACTAAGTTCATACGACCTGCTTTTATTCGGATCAACAGAAGGACCTGCAGCTTTTTCAGCGGCTCTGGGATGTGTATTCAAACCTCCGTGATGGATCTGAAGCATAATAACAGTTCCGTATTTATGACAAGCTGTTGTTATTTTTTTCATTCCTTCAATATGCTCATCGCTCCAAATACCTAATTGTGTAGGGAGCAACCTCCCGTTTTTATTCACTGCCGTAGCTTCCACAATAATAATTCCCGCTTCACCTTTTGCCCGTTCTTCATAATGTTTAACATGTCTTTCGGTAACAAAACCATTATCATCCGACCAGTTAAAATTAACCAATGCAGGCATTACAATTCTGTTTTTTATTTTTAATTTTTTTAGTTCAAATTCTTTAAAAAGTGCATTCATGATGTAAATTGTATTTATTTTTTTTATCAAAAGTAAACGAAAATTTAAAATGGTTTATAAATTATTTTTTAAGAAATATTATATTTGTAATTATATTAATAAACTATATTAAGTTTGTACTAATTATTTTTGTAAAATTGTAGATAAAACCAGAAAATGACAAAAAAAACAGATATTCGCTGGATGCAACGATTTAGTAATTTAAAAAAAGCGTTCAAAAAATTAGAAGAAGCTGTTGAAGAAGAAGATCTTTCCGAACTCGAACAAGAAGGACTTATTCAACGTTTTGAATATACTTATGAGCTAGCCTGGAAAACTTTACAGGATTTGCTGGAAGAAAAAGGCTATAATGATATAAAAGGACCAACTCCTGTAATTCAACAATGTTTTCAAGATGGATATATAGAAGATGGTGAAGGATGGATGAAATTAAAAAAGAGCAGAGAAAAAACATCACATACTTATGATAAAATAACAGCAGAAGAAATTGTAACCGATATTCGGGAATTGTATTATACTCTTTTTAAAAATCTTGTCGATCGTCTGAATGAAGAAGAAAATGGAACAAAACAAATGACTCTTTTTTAATGTTAAAAAGTACAATACCATGCCGTTTGGATTAAAAGAAAAAAACATCTTCGACATTTTAAATATTTTATCTGTTAATAAAAATATTAGCCATGTTATTCTTTTTGGTTCAAGGGCAAAAGGAAATTTCAAACAAGGTTCAGATATTGATATTGCAATTAAAGGAGACAAACTTACCCTTAACGATATTATTAAGTTTTCATGCAAATTTGATGAACTCAGCCTGCCCTGGAAGGTTGATATTGTTCTATACAACAGGGTCGAAAGCCCTGAATTGTTAGAGCATATAGAGAGAGCAGGCGTAATACTTTTTGAAAATAATAAATTCAGAAAGTTTGGATTGCAACCGCTTGTTGACAATAATTCCCGAATACTAATTTTGGGTTCTTTTCCTTCCGAAATATCTTTAAAAAAGCAGGAGTATTATGCAAATCCTCAAAACAAATTTTGGGAAATTATTTGTAATGCCCTGAAAGAGCCTTTTTCATTGGATTATCAGGAGAGGTTGTTCATTTTAAAAAAACATCACATAGCTCTATGGGATGTGCTTGGAAGTTGTATGCGTTCCGGCAGCAGCGACAACAAAATAAGAAATGAAAAAGCAAATAATCTTAAAATTTTCGCAAAACAATATCCCGATATAACGCATTTGTTGTTTAACGGAATCAAACCGGTAGAATATTTTGTAAAGCACAAAATGAACGAAGGACGCTTAACACCTGTTCCATCCTTACCTTCCACAAGCCCCGCGAATACACATTTAACTTTTGAAGAAAAAATTGAACGCTGGAGTGGAATT
>JAAXXA010000538.1 GCA_013334735.1 Bacteroidota bacterium | reverse complement strand
TATATAAATATATACATGATAAGTAGAAAAATAAATAAAAAATAAATTTTTTTAATAAAAACAATATTTTATCTTTGTTTTTTATTATTTACTGACATAAAACCTTTTTTTTAAGCTTAAATATTGAAATAATCTTACACTAATACAATAAACCGGAATTTTAAACTAAATTTAATTATTTATGAAAAAAATGAAGATTACGTTACCAACTTGGTTGAATTTAATAACTAAAACACCAATTAAAAACACGCTTAAAGCGCTTCTGATTCTCGTAATCTGTATTGCAGGCATACATAAAATGCAGGCTCAAACGCTTGTAGCTTCTTATCCCTTAACTACTGATTATAATGAAGCTACCAGCACTTATGGAGCATATACCCATCTTGGTACTACAGCCATTGTAGGCGGCTCATTATATTCTGATGGTACTGTTAGTTGCCCCGGTGGAGCTTGTAATCCTGTTGGTAAAACAGCAAATATTACCGGTTTGGATGGTGCAAATTTTGAAATTCAACTTGATTACAACCCCGGTTCTTATGATAATAAACAGAGTATTATTACAGGTAGTAGCGGATGCAGATGGGTATCAATAGTTTGCAATACTTCAGGGTGCTTAGGTTTTGATGCCTATAATGGAGGCGAAACGTATTCAACTGTGCCTCTTACTTTAGGTACGTGGTATAATGTAAGGCTTCAATTTTTTGGCGGACGTGCTCGTTTGCTTCTTGATGGAGTTGTGGTTCTTGATGGTTGTTCACCACTAACGCAGGCATGTGATAACGTGTTTACAACAATCCATCCGGGCAATGCAACTGCGCTTCATGGTAATATGAAAAATTTGAAATTCTATAATAGTCCTGTTATACCTGCTACAACTGCAGGTAGTGTAAGTGGAAGCACAAGCATAAGTATTGGTTCATCCACCGGAACATTAACGCTTTCGGGTAATACCGGACAAGTAATCAGATGGCAAAAAAGTTCTAATGGCGGCGGCTCATGGACAAATATTGCAAACACTTTAAGCACATATTCTGAAATACCTTCTTCAATTGGAACATGGACATACCGAGTAAATACCGGTGGGTGCCCTAATGTTTATTCATCTGTAGCTACTGTAATTGTAAATACTTTAACGATTACATCAATTACTCCTAAAACCGCCTCAATTGGTTCAAGTATTACGGTAAATGGCACAGGATTTAGTACCACTGCCGCTAATAACACGGTTTTTATAGGTGGTGTTAAATCTGTAGTTACAAATGCAACTGCTACTGATTTAACTGTTACAGTTCCTTCATCGGTTGCAGGTAGAGTTATGGTTAATTGTGGTGCTAAAACTGCAACTTCTCTTGATATGTTTTTTCCACAAACAACAGCCCAAACCATAGACGCAAATTTATGGGGTAAAAATGTGGATTATTATAATGGCGTTACCGGCAATTCATGGCCTAACTGGAGTTCCGAAAATGTTGAAACTGCTGATTTTAATGGCGATGGAAAACCTGATTTAGTAGCTATAAATTATGGAACCGATATAAAAATATTTAAGAACGAAGGTACTGCAAATAACATTAGCTTTACATTAGCCGTTACTTTGTCATTTGTAGCTTCAGACCTTTGTTTTGGAGATTTTAACGCTGACGGGAAAATTGATATTGCTGCTAGAAATAGTAATAACAATCCAACTTTAAAAGTTTACTTAAATACCAGTGATGCAACTACTATTTCTTTTGCTACTCCTATTTCTTATCAGTTTTCATTAGGTGAAACTTCTTATACAGGAATTACAGCTGGAGATTATGATGGAGATGGAGATGATGATATTTTTATGGTTGGATGGAATTATCGCTGGTTTTATACAAATAATTTTGACGGAACAACAGTTTCGTTTACCGCTTCAACAAAAGAATATGATTTTGTTGGTGGTATGTTTTTTATAGCTGAATCTGCGGATATAGATAATGATGGTAAAATTGATGTAGTTGCAACTCGTGGCAATTCTGATGGTGGTATTGCATATTTCAAAAACACATCTGCGGCAGGAGTAATATCATTCTCTTTTACAAATTTTGGAACAAGCTTATCTAATAGACCAAGTTGTCTTGTATTAGGCGATGTTGATGGGGATGGCAAGCCGGATATTGTTACCGGAAATGGAGATAATGTTTCTGTTTATAGAAATACAAATTCAGTAGCAGGTACACCATCTTTTGCTGCCGTAACCAATATTTTAACAGGAGGAAGAACTGATTGTAATTTTCAGGTAAGGATAGCAGATATCAATGCAGATGGGAAACCGGATATTATTTATAATAATAATTATATGAGGGTTATTCCTAATAATTCTACTTCGGGTTCTTTAAGTTTTGGTACTGTAATTTCAAAAACAGATGCCAGTATGCAGGGTTACGATTTTGTAGTTCTCGATGCAAACAATGACGGTAAATTAGAATGTGTTTATAATAAAGATGGTTCTTATTTATCATATCTTAAAGAACAACCTCTTTTTACAACATGGGATGGTTCTGCATGGGATGAGGGTACTCCAACTTCTGCAAAAGATGCTGTTATTGATGGTAATTACACCATTGGTGTTGATCAGGCAGGCATTAATATGGCAACTAAAAATTTAACGATAAACAGTGGGAAAACTTTAACTGTAGGTCCGAATAAAATGTTAACAATATCTGGTAATTATGTTAATAATGGAATTTTAACAATAAAATCTGTTTCACCCGCTAAAGCTGGCAATTCTGGCGATGGTTCAATGTTAATTTCCGGAACAGCTACAGGTACAGGAACAAGTAACATAGAGCGTTATTTATCTGCCGCTAAATGGCATATGATTTCTTCGTCTGTAACAGCAGCCCAAACTTCTGTATTTACAGGTTTGTATTTGCGTCCA
>JAAXXA010000537.1 GCA_013334735.1 Bacteroidota bacterium | reverse complement strand
CCAAAATATTTGTTAACTGTGAACGAAAGCCAAGATTAAGCATTTCATCTACTTCATCAATAACAAGCTTTTTAACAAATTTCAATCGCAATACTCCTTTTAAAGCTAAGTCGTATAATCTTCCGGGAGTAGCAACCAGCACATCTAAACCGGCATATACAGTTTCAATTTGAGTATTAATATTTACACCTCCGTAAACACCTACAACAACCAAATTCATGTATGCAGATAATTTTTTAACTTCTTCTACCACTTGTATTACAAGTTCACGCGTAGGAACAATTATTAAAATCTGCGGAAATCCATTTCCTGAATATTTCCATTGCCTTAAACAAGGGATAAGGTATGCCAGTGTTTTGCCTGTGCCTGTTTGCGCAATTCCAACAACATCTTTCCCTGACATCATTACCGAAAATACTTTTTCCTGAATTATAGTAGGATTATTAAACCCCATATCGTTAAGGGCATTTAATAAAGGTTTATTTAAATTTAAATCACTAAAAGTCATAATAATATTTATTATTTATTGTAAAAGTAATCATAATATACTTTGCACGGTGTAAATTATTACATTTGGGTTTCAGGTATATGGTATAAGGGTATATGGTATAACCTGCTCTTCCTTATGCCTTTATACCGAATAGCTCTATACCTTTTTGTATTCATAAAATGCGACAATTTATCTCGTTTTTAATATAATTTCATACCGATTAGCTTTCTGTAATATTTTTTCGTAAAAATTAAACACAAAGCAAATCGGCATATACCAATCTATTTTTTCTAATTCGATTGTATCTTTTAGAAAAAAAATTGGTATCAACCCTTAACAAGTCTTTAAGAATGAAGAGCCTTTTACTTCTATAAAACAAGATTATTTATCGTATTCCTTAGGATTGCCGGATTGAACAGAAAAGATATCTTAAAATATTTTTATCAGGGAATTACCTCTCCAATGATAACAAGAACTTTTACAGGTTCAGTAGCATTTGAAATAACAGTTATGGCTTTATTAATAAGCCCGGATTTGCCTTTTGGATCAAATTGAACTTTTATATTTCCTTCTTTTCCAGGTAATACAGATTTCTTAGTCCAGTCAAGAGTTGTACAACTACAACCTGCTTTAACATTGATTAGTTTCAATGTATCGGAACCAATATTGGAAAATTTAAAATTAAATGAGGGTTTTTCGGAATCTTCGTGTATTTTTCCAAAATTATATGTTGTAGTATCAAATTTTATTATTGCATTTTTCTGAGCATTTACAATACCAACAGTAAGTACAACAAAAGCAAAAAGCAATACTAACGATTTTGTTTTCATATTATTTTTTATACAAATATAAACTTTATAATCCAAGAAGTTTGTAGGCAAATTCCGAAAAATCAATTCCATCGAAATTTCCTGAACTCATTAATAGAAGATTCTTATTTTTCCATGTTTGATTTAAAAGGTATTTTTGTAATGTTTCACTATTTGTATAGACAATAACATCTTCCCTTCCAAAAGCTTGCCTTACCTGCTCTGTACTTATTGAAGGAAGTTTTTTATGAGCAATAGTATGAGGATTAAAATAAACTATTGCTTTGTCGGCATAATTCATAGAGCTCCTGTATTCATTGAGAAACTCGGCATTCAAACTGCTGAAAGTATGCAATTCCAAACAAGCAACAAGTTCTCTTTCGGGATATTGTTCCTTAACAGCCATAGTTGTTGCTTTTAACTTTGAAGGAGAATGCGCAAAATCTTTAAAGACACTTACTGTTTCGTTTTTAGCAACTAATTCAAGCCTTTTGGAAGCTCCTTTGAACGATGAAATTGCTTTATAAAAGCGTTTTTGATTAACACCTATTTGTTCACATACAAGCCTTGCTCCGTTTAAATTTAATAAATTATGTTTGCCAAAAATCATCAAAGGATATTCTTCCGTATCACTTTTTAAATATGTAATACCATTACGAATATTGTACTCAGGCAATGAATAAGGAATTTTACTTATAGTATTTTTAGCTAATTCCGAAACTTTTTTTACATCTTTATCATCACTACAATAAATAAGCAATCCACCATCGCTGATAAGATTGGCAAATATCAAAAATTGTTCAGTATAGTTTTCAAAAGTGGGAAACACATTAATATGATCCCAGGCTATACCGCTGATCAATGCAATATCAGGCATGTAAACATGAAATTTTGGTCGCCTGTCAATCGGGGATGTCAGATATTCGTCTCCTTCTAATATCATTATTGGAGCATCATTCGTAAGTTTTACCATTACATCAAATCCACTCAGTTGTGCGCCAACCATATAATCACATTTTATTCCGCATTCCTGAAGTACATGAAGTATCATTGCAGTAATTGTTGTTTTGCCATGACTACCGCCGATTACGACACGTTTTTTATTTTTAGATTGCTCATATAAAAATTCAGGATATGAATAAATTTTCAAACCGAGTTTTTGCGCTTTCAGTAATTCGGGATTATCAGATCTGGCATGCATTCCAAGAATAACGGCATCAAGCCCATCGTGAATATTTTTTTCATCCCATCCTTCCTTTGAGGGAAGCAAATTGTATTTTGCAAGTCTGCTTTTCGAAGGTTCAAATATTTCATCATCCGAACCGGTAATTTCATAACCTTTTTTGTGAAGCGCTATAGCGAGATTATGCATAGCGCTGCCACCTATTGCAATAAAATGGAGTTTCATTTTTTAAGAAGTATTTAATTTCCCAGCTTTATGCTTAACAACAAATGTATATGAATTATTTTATAATAAATTGTACATTTGCTTAGTGTTATTAACAATATTTTGTGAATTATGAAACTTCATGTTATAAATGCTGAAAATTTCAAACTTGATGGAGGAGCTTGCTTTGGCGTGGTACCTAAATCTATTTGGTCAAAAACTGT
>JAAXXA010000536.1 GCA_013334735.1 Bacteroidota bacterium | reverse complement strand
CACAAAGCCACCGCTATTTTTTTTAAATAAAAGTTTTTAAAAAAATAGATAATGTTCATTATAATCAAACTTTTGTATATTAATATAAAAATTTAAACAACCTCTTAATATTATTTATAAAATAATATAGAATATCCAACATTCAATATTCAATATCGAATGATAAAGTAAGATAATATGAGAATAGACATACTTACAATATTCCCTGAAATGTTTGAAGGTCCTTTTGATCATTCCATTATTAAAAGAGCCAAGCAAAAAAATATTGTTGAAATTAACATTCACAACATAAGAAACTTTGCTACAAACAAGCATAAAAATGTTGACGATTATCCTTTTGGCGGAGATGCGGGAATGGTAATGATGATTGAGCCTATTGCCCTTTGTATAGAAAAACTTAAGAGCGAAAGGGAGTATGATGAAGTGATTTATTTGAGTCCTGACGGCATTTTGCTTGATCAAAACATTGCAAACAATTGCTCTCTATATAATAATATAATTGTTCTTTGCGGGCACTACAAAGGCATTGATGAAAGGATACGCGAGCATTTTATTACAAAAGAAATTTCAATTGGCGATTATGTGCTGAGTGGTGGAGAACTTGCTGCTGCTGTGTTTTGCGATAGTATTATACGTTTGATACCGGGAGTTTTAAATGATGAAACATCTGCTCTTTCGGATTCTTTTCAGGATAATTTGCTTTCACCACCGGTTTATACACGACCTGCTGACTTTCGTGGTTGGAAAGTTCCGGAAGTTTTACTTTCGGGGAATGAAAAACTTATTAAACAATGGCAAATGGATAAATCGCTGGAGCGCACTAAAGGGAGAAGACCGGGACTTTTGAACGAAAATACTGTATTATGAATTATACCGTGCGTGGGATAAAATGTCGCATAATATAAGTTGGCAGTCAGCAATCAACAATCAGCAAATATTGTTAACTAAAAACTGAATATTGCCGACTCAAAAATGCGGAAATTTATCCCGTTTGCAGTATAAGTTTAATATTCTAAAACTTGTTCCTTATGACTTTTACTTAGTATCCAAAAATATCTTCAAGTTTTAGGAACTCTACTTTTCCATATTTTTCAAGCGTTTTAATATCGAGGTTTTTTTTATTTCCTAAAACAAGGATATTATATTTTTTATCTTTCAGATAATTTTGCTGAAAAGAAAGAAGGTCGGAGAATTTCATTTCGGGAACTTTTGCAAAAACATCTTTTCGAATATCATAAGTAAGTCCTAAGCGTTTAGCGTTATAATAATCAAAAAGAATTTTAATTTTAGTTATTCTTTCGGTACGAATTTTTTGTATAATTGCTTCTTTAGCTGCATCAAAACTTTTTTCGGATTCAGGCATTTTATTAATTACATCAAACATGGCTTTCATTGCTTCGGGTAGTTTATCATTCTGAGTTCCGATGTAAGAAAAAATATAACTGCTTTTATCAAGACGATAAGGCAAGCCATAGCTGGCATAACAACTATAAGCCAAAGCCTTGGATTCGCGCAGCTCCTGAAATACAACAGAATTCATTCCGCCGCCAAAATATTCGTTAAACATTTTAACGGCAGGAACAATAGCTTTGTCATATTTTTGTGATTTCGACAACATTATAATTTCTACCTGCTTCATATCGTAATCAACTGCATATACTTTATTTTCGGACATAGATAACTGATCAAATTTTATTTCAGCAGGAACAGCTTTAATAATCGCGGGTGTTTTATGATATTTATTCAACAAATTTTTAAGAGTATCAGTTGAATTTGTTCCATAATACATTATGTAATGCTGATATGAATTAAGTTCTTTGATTTTAGAAATAAGTTCATCTGCTTTTATTGCTTTTAATTCTTTTTTTGATAAAATGTTTGTATAAGGATTTATAAGCCCATACCTACCATAATTATTTAGCGCACCCCATAATATTTCATCTTTGGAGAGTTTGTCGTCGGAACGTTGTTTGAGAATATTACTTACTAAATTATCAAGAGCAAGTTGATCGGGCTGAGCATCTGTTAAAAGACTTTCAAAAAGTTGAACACCTTTTTCAAAATTCTCGCTAAGACCATACAAACTAACATAAGTTTGATCATCAGAGCTGCTTACATTGAAAGAGCATGCAATTTTATAAAATTCCTGTTTAACTTGTGAAGGTGATAATTTTGAAGTGCCAAGAAAAGGGAGGTAATTGATGGCAAGGCTCATTTTTTTATCATTATTACTACCCATATCAAAAATGTAATTTAGATAAAAAATTTTGTTTTCAATATTTTTATTATAATATACCTGAATATTTTTATCGATTATTATTTTTTTTATGTCCTTATCATAATCAATAAATACCGGTTTTATTTCAGCAGGTTTTTTTGCAAGAATATCTGTAAGAAAATCCGATTGTATATCTCTGTTAATGGTAACGGGTGTGAGAGTAGGTTTAATAACCTTATTAACATTTTTATCAATGCCTGTTCTTTTGTAAACCACTACATAATTATTACCGTAATTTGTATTTGCAAAATCAATAATATTTTGTTTTGTAATTTTAGAAAGTCTATTAATTCTGTCAACAACTTCAGACCATGGAGTCTCATTAATAAAAGCGGAAACCATATCAAATGCGCGCGACATATTGCTTTCGGCTTTTCTTATATCAGCCAATTTTAAATCATTAATAATTGCAGGTATAAGCCAATCGGGAAAATCGCCTTTTTTAACGAGTTCAATTTGTGATATTAAAAGATCTTTTACTCCTTCCGGTTTTTGTGATTCTTTTGGATTTCCATAAAATATATGCATTGAATAATCTTTCATTATATCGGCATAAGAGCCTGCTTCCAAAACTTTCTGAGCTTGTATTAAATTAATATC
>JAAXXA010000535.1 GCA_013334735.1 Bacteroidota bacterium | reverse complement strand
CCTGCATATCTATTTTAATATCAGGATTGCTTCTTTGAAAAAACAGCTTATTAAATGCTAAAATTTTATTGTCCTTATCTTTTATTTCAATTACAAGGTTATAATTTCCGGAAGGAAGATTACTTATATCAAATTCGTTAAAACATACTATCACATTTTTCGGTACTTCTTTTTTAAATTTAAAATAATTAGATAAAGTTTTTTTTGTTTCGAATGATTCTATAAAATTGTTCACAATAAATTTATCATCTGCTTTAAACACCTTGTCAGTATTGTAAATTTCAGCATAAAATGTAAGATTGTTAATAGTAGAAGGGTAAAAATTCAAAGTAAAAGGAACAAGGTCGTAACCATTTTTTGTAAGCGTATTTTCAGTTTCAGATTTCACATAAGATTCTACAAGTTGGATTCCTGAAACACATATTTTATCAACAGGAAAGTCAATCGAAATAGATTCAGTAGTTTTATAAGGGAGCATACCTTTTTTGTTCAAATCCAGAATTGAAATTTCCACATCGTAATCTCCATTTGGCAAGGAGAATCTTTGTTGATCAATAAAAGTGAAACTGATTTTTGAAGTATCTTCAATTTCGGGGCTTAGAAGGTCAATTTTTTTAAATTGTTTAACAGTATCATTCTGCCTGAAAATCATCGAAATTTGAATAGTCGCTTGGAATTTATCATTGCTGTTTTTTACAAATTTTACAGTTTTCCCAACTACCGAAAGATAAGTTTCAATATACGGTCCATCGGATGGAGAAGTAAAAGTAGCATACGAAAGGTATGCCTGAAGATTTTTAGCGCTAACTGAAACTGCCAGTAAAAGCAATACAGATAATAAGTAATTTTTTTTCATAATTTTTTGTTTAAGTTCAAACGAAACAGAAACTATTTCATAGATTTACAATACAGGTATCTTAACATATTCTGATCCTATTGTCATATAGAACGTCCGCCATGGCGGATGAGATATCTAAAACAATTGTTTTTTAAAATAGATTTCTCCCGATGGTCGAAATGACAAAAAAGAATTGTCAAATGACAAAAGTGAAAAATATTTTTTTAAAGTTATCAAGATATATATGGCATTAAACATAACAAAAGTAGTATTTTTTAGAAAACATACAGCATTTTAATTTAAATGGAATTTCTTCCTTTCCGATAAAAAAAAAGCAAATATAAAATCATAAAGAAATCCAATTTTGATTCTTTTTCATTAATATCCTTTGCAGATATTTTCTTCTTTTTTATAAAATTTCTTAAGTATTTCATAATATTAAATTTTACTCAATATTAATACAATCTAAAGATTAAAGCTATATGCGCTAAGCAATCGGTTAATAATATTAAGCTAACGGTATAAAAATAAAAGTGTGAGGCAGAGATAAAATTTATATTTTTGATGTGTTTATGAATAATACTCCACTTATATATATTGCACTGCCGGCAATGGATGAAGCGCTTTATCTGCCCAAGTGCCTTGACTGTATTGAAAATCAGAATTACAAAAATTTTCATATTGTTATTTGCATTAACCAACCGAATGAATGGTGGGAATTATCAGAAAAAAGAAATATTTGCGAAAACAATGCAGTGGTATTGGAATATCTGAATAAAAAAGATAAAACAAAATACACTATAATCGACAAAAGCTCCAAAGGAAATGGATGGGAAAATAATAAACATGGCGTAGGATGGGCAAGGAAAACAGCAATGGATTTTATTGCAAAAAAAGCCGAAAATACAGACATTATATTAAGTCTGGATGCTGATACCTCTTTCTCTCCTGATTATTTTTCCTCTGTAATAAATTCTTTTTCTAAATTTCCGGATGCCGTAGCTCTCTCGAACCCATACTATCACAAGCTATCCGGTTCTGAAGCAGAAGACAGAGCAATATTAAGATACGAAATTTATATGCGTAATTATGCGATTAACTTGTTACGTATTGCTTCTCCTTATGCCTATACAGCCTTAGGCAGCGCGATTGCCTTAACAGTTTCTTCGTACAAAGCTATTGGAGGACTTACTCCTAAAAAAAGTGGAGAAGAT
This sequence comes from Bacteroidota bacterium, assembly GCA_013334735.1. GTDB lineage: Bacteria > Bacteroidota > Bacteroidia > Bacteroidales > CG2-30-32-10 > JAAXXA01. Next base: position 858 of record JAAXXA010000535.1, on the reverse strand, counting down.
TTTTATTTTCTTCAGAAGCTTAGGAAATACGGCAGCATCATTGTTTTTAATAACGAAAAAGTTTTCCCGGCAGCACGGTTTTCCGATAGGGTTTTCTTTGGTACAGGTCCTGCAATGATAAAAGGTAATAATGGCGACTGGAGCAGCTACCCTGTTTATCATCATTCACTGTTCGATAATATTAAAAAAACTTACAATTGTTTTCCAATGCTATATAAAAAAGATTGTGATACACCTTTAGATCAATTTCTTTTTGAACAATATATACCGATACGGAACAGGTTTGCAGAAGATCCTATCACCGACAAGTCGGGACAGGTCGGCATAACTCGTTCTAATCATCTTTGCTACCGCAAACCTGTTAAGAACGAGTATAAAACAAATGAAATATGGAAACCTCTAAGGGAAAATCATAAAGACGTTAATCATTTTGTCAGAGCATGCCACGAAAAATTAGATGGTTTAAGGATATTGCAATATTTAAAATCGGAACAACAATTAATAAATAAAACCTTTGAAAGTTGCCTTTATGATAACATTTTAGAAGTTTTTGGTAAAACACATACTTTTGAAAAATTGAATGTTTTAAAAAAATTTCATTTTAATGAATGTTCCTTAGATTTGCTAAATGAAATTAGAAATTACCTAACTAATTTAGAAGAGATAATGCAGAAATCAATAAAAATTATATGAATAATTTTAAAAAAGTACTTAAAGTGCCTAAAGTTTGGAGTGCCTAAAGTTAATAGTTAAACAGGATAATTGGTATAAATTTAACATTTGCATTTTTAAATTTACACTTTTACCCTGAGCATAGTCGAAGGGTTGCAATATAATTTTGACAAGATTACTTATTAT
>JAAXXA010000052.1 GCA_013334735.1 Bacteroidota bacterium | reverse complement strand
TGAACAAGTCTCCAATAATAAATTCAGGAATATCAGAATCAACATCTGAGATTATTTTTAACCCTTTAGTTTTTATTTTTATTTTATATATGTGTACGATTTGAGAAATTATTTCTGTAAGATTAAAATTCATTTTTTCAAAATGTATCATTCCTGATTCAAAACGATAAATATCCAACAAGTCATTTGCTAATCTTAAAAGTAATGCAGAAGAATCCTGAATAAGCTCAGTATATTCATGTTGCTCAACATTTAATTTGGTTTTTTGAAGTAACTCAATAAAATTTGTAATACTGTTTAGTGGCGTACGAATTTCATGACTTATTGTAGCCATAAACATTTCTTTAAGTGCTAGCGCTTTCACCTTATCTGTTATATCATGTCTAATAACCATGAATTTGTAAGGTTTTCCATTTTTGTCTATAAAAGGTAAGATTGTTGTGTCAACCCAATAAACAGATCCGTCTTTGGCTTTATTTTTCACATCTCCACGCCAAACCTTTCCTGCAAGAAGGGTATCCCATAAATTACTAAAGAACTCTTTTGGGTGAAAACCCGAATTTAAAACCCTTGGATTCTGTCCAATCAGTTCTTCACGCGAATAACCTGAAATTTTGCAGAAATTATCATTTACAAAGATAATGGTGCCATCGGTATCTGTAATTGCCACAACTGAAGATAAATCCAAAGCCTGTTTGTAAAACGATAGTTCGGAATTATCAGAAATTAAATTTTCGGACATTTTATAGTTTTTTTCAAAGATAATAAATTTATAAATAATACCGATAAGCTTTCAAAATTATCATTTCAAAAAAGTGTTTTTGAAATGATGTTAAAAGCCTTTCGGCATTAAGAATTGATAAAATCTGGTTAATTTGATATATTTTTTTATCTTTGTTTCGTACAAATAGAATTATATTTTTATAAATTATTCAATTTAACCTACTATCGCTCTTATGTTTGTGATATTAGTCTTAAAAATATTTCTTTAGGTAGTGTTTTCGCGAGTTTCCGTTCAAGCACTATGTAATATTATTAAAAAATTAATCATGTTTTCTTCTCAATTAGCTAAATACATTAAATCTCCTACCCTCTTAAATTATGAATCCATAGATACTTTAAAGGTATTATTGAATAAATATCCTTATTGTTCGAGCCTTCATCTGCTTTTCGCGAAAGCTCACCATATCGTAAATTCTTCCGAAAAATTAAATATTTTATCTGAGGCATCAGTTTATGCAAACGACCGGAAAAAACTTTTTTACCTGATAAATGACATTAAGGATGCAACGGAAATTTTAGCATATACGGCTTCTTATTCATTAGAAGCATCATACACTATTGAAGATAAAAAAGAAGAACATTTAAAAACCGCGGCTAATTACTCCGAATATTCTATGAAAGATGAGTTGATTGAAAATTTCATCAATAATAACTCGCGTATTAGCTTTAAACCAAACGATTTTTCATCGGATGAAGATGAAAATTATTCAGAAGAAGAAAAAAATAACCATGAATTTTTGTCCGAAACTATTGCTAAAATGTACCATAATCAAGGGAAAGATGAAAAAGCAATAGAAATTTATGAAAAATTAAGTTTGAAGTTTCCAGAAAAAAACACTTACTTTGCAAACCAAATTAATAAAATAAAAGAAAATAATTTTTAAAAAATAAATTTATGGGATTATATGTTTTTATTTCGGTACTGATTTTAGTAGTATGTGTTCTGTTAATTCTTGTTGTATTGGTTCAGAATTCAAAAGGAGGAGGTCTTGCTTCCAATTTCAGTTCTTCAAACCAGATAATGGGTGTTCGTAAAACAGCAGATTTTCTTGAAAAAGCTACATGGACTCTTGCAGTTTCACTATTAGTATTAAGCTTAGTTTCAATATTTGTTATTCCAAGAAGTACCGGCAAAAAAGTGCAAGGCACTGAACTTCAGGAACAGATAGAAAAAAATGCAGTACCGGCAGCTAATAATTATCAGGCGCCTCCTGAAAAAAAATAATTCATTTCTAAGAAAAATTTCATAAAAAAATGTCAGAATGTCATAAAATTCTGACATTTTTTTTTAACCGTTTAGATTAAGCTGCTAAAATGTCCATTATATAACCAAATTTCTATTTGGCATAGAAAATGACAAAGGCGCATCACAAAATAGAATTATTGTTAAACCTAAAAATAAAAAAACATGTCAAAGTTAAACATCAAACCATTAGCAGACAGAGTATTAGTAGAACCTGCGCCAGCTGAAGCAAAAACTGCAGGAGGAATTATCATTCCTGATACAGCAAAAGAAAAACCACAAAAAGGAGTAGTTATAGCTATTGGTACCGGCAAAAAAGATGAACCTATGACCGTTAAAGTCGGTGATAATGTTCTTTATGGCAAATATGCAGGTACAGAAATAACTGTAGAAGGTAAAGATTACCTTATAATGAAAGAATCAGATATATACGCGGTAGTATAAATCTGAATATGAAAGAATTAATAATAAAATTAGTTTAAAAATCATTAAAAAAAAGTAAAATGGCAAAAGAAATAAAATACAACATGGAAGCGCGCGACTTGTTAAAAAAGGGCGTTGATGCAATGGCAAATGCAGTAAAAGTTACTTTAGGACCTAAGGGCAGAAATGTTATTATTGAAAAAAAATATGGCGCTCCCCAGATGACTAAAGATGGCGTTACTGTAGCAAAAGAAATTGAATTAAAAGATCCTATCGAAAATATGGGCGCTCAGCTAGTTAAAGAAGTAGCTTCTAAAACTGCCGATTTAGCAGGCGATGGAACAACAACAGCAACTGTTTTGGCTCAATCAATAATTGGCACAGGTTTAAAAAATGTAACAGCCGGAGCAAATCCAATGGATTTAAAAAGAGGTATTGACAAAGCTGTTGAAGCTGTTATAGCTAATCTAAAAACTCAGTCAAGCGAAGTTGGCGACAGTTTTGAAAAAATAGAACAGGTTGCTACAATTTCTGCAAACAACGATTCAGTTATCGGAAAACATATTGCCGATGCTATGCGTCAAGTAAAAAAAGAAGGTGTTATCACAATAGAAGAAGCTAAAGGAACTGATACTACTGTAAAAGTTGTAGAAGGAATGCAATTTGATCGCGGTTATATTTCACCATATTTTGTTACTGATGCTGAAAAAATGGAAACAGTAATGGAAGACCCTTATATTTTGATTTATGAAAAGAAAATATCAGGGATGAAAGATTTTTTACCTATTCTCGAAAAATCAGTTCAAACCGGACGTCCAATGATGATCATTGCTGAAGATATCGAAGGTGAAGCTCTGGCAACTCTTGTTGTAAATAAAATTCGTGGTTCTTTGAAAATTTGTGCTGTTAAAGCTCCGGGCTTTGGCGACAGAAGAAAAGAAATGTTACAGGACATAGCTATTCTTACAGGCGGTGTTGTTATTTCGGAAGAACAAGGATACAAACTCGAAAATGCGGACCTTACTTACTTAGGACAAGCAGAAAAAATTGTTGTTGACAAAGATAATACTACAATAGTAAACGGAAAAGGCGCTAAAGAAAACATTGAAGCTCGCATCAACCAAATAAAAGCTCAGATTGAAAAAACTACTTCTGATTATGATAAAGAAAAACTTCAGGAACGTTTGGCAAAATTGTCGGGCGGTGTAGCAGTACTTTATGTAGGAGCAGCAAGCGAAGTGGAAATGAAAGAAAAGAAAGATCGTTTTGACGATGCTCTTCATGCAACACGCGCAGCTATAGAAGAAGGTATAGTTCCAGGTGGTGGAGTAGCTTATATCAGAGCAATTCCTTCACTTGATAAAGTAAAAGTCGATAACGAAGATGAAGCTACCGGTGTTCAGATTATCAGAAGAGCTTTGGAAGAACCTATGAGAATGATTGTTGAAAACGCGGGTGTTGAAGGTTCTATCGTTGTTCAGAAAGTGAAAGAAGGAAAAGCAGATTTCGGTTACAATGCCAGAAACGATAAATATGAAAATCTTTACAAATCAGGCGTAATTGATCCTACTAAAGTTACCAGAATAGCATTAGAAAATGCAGCTTCGGTAGCAGGAATGTTACTTACAACTGAATGTGTTGTTTGTGATATTAAAGAAAAAAGCTCTCCTGCAATGCCACAAATGCCCGGAGGAATGGGCGGAATGGGTGGAATGGATTACTAAAATTAATTTCATATTAATAAAAAAAGCTGTCGTGAGGCAGCTTTTTTTATTTTTAATTATTTTTAATCAATTTTAAAATTTCGGTATATTTTTCTTTTTGTTTAAGTGTTGACATTACACTATCACTTTCCAACCTTTTGACATCTGCAAATCCATATTTTGCGGCACTTTCTAAAAACTCAAGCGCTTTTTCCTGATTTCCTTTTTTCATCATTAAAATAGCCGACACATAAAAATGTTCAGGATTTTTGGGATCTACAAGTGAATAAATAAAGTTAAACTTTTCCGCCTGTTCTAAATTTTCTGCTTTTAAAGCTGAATTAACATTCATGTATGTAGCAAGACTTAAATAATTAAGAATACGTTTATACATTAATTTTTCTTCATTATCGGTAGTTGATTTAATTTTCATGTTAATCATACTTGTTTGCATTACCCACCAACTGATTGGTTGCGTAAATATAGCTTTGAGATAATATGATTGTTGCTCAACTTCTTTAGTTTTTATTTTATTCAAATGCAGTTTGGTTTCAATTACAATATTGTTTTTTTCTAATTTTAAAAGACTTGTTTTATAAGAAGAAACATCATTAAGTTCATTAAAATAATTTATTATTTTTTTGCAAAAAATATATGAATTGTAATACTTACCTGAATTAAAAATATATGTATATATTTTCTCCCATCTGCTGAAAGTATTATTAACAAGGGTATCATTATAAGGTTTAAGTTTTTCTTTAATAGCATTAAATTCAAGCCAGAGAAAAGCATCGCTTACAACAGATTTTGGAGGCCATTCATGTTTGCCGTCAAAAATTTCAAGAAAATGTTTTCCTTCTGAAAATTCGAGGGCGCTATCAAGAGCTACCATTTCTGATAAGTTCATGTCTTCATTTCCAACTACACCGAAAAAATTAAATTTATTGTCGCGTTGTATCTGGGTGCCCAGACCTGCTCCGCAAGCTACAACAGAATTAATATTATTTTTTGAAATTGCTAAAGTACTTGCAACTCTTGAACCACCTGAAAAACCTGCGATATAAATTCTGCTATTATCAATAGAGAATCTATTATGTGTATCATTATAAATTGTATCATAAATTGCAGAAGTTATATTCCAAGCTGTTCCGTTTTTTGAATTATTGGAGCCAATTAATATATAACCATATTTTTCTGCTTCATCTTTAAAAAGCTCAACGGGTAATAACCCACAAGCATGAGGATCGAAGGCATATACTACAGGCCATTTTTTTTCTTCAGAATAATACGAAGGAAGATAAAGCGCATAATTTACTGTATAATCATTTATGCAAATCACTCTTGGTATAAGCTTCCCTTTTACGAAAACAGAATCAGAAAAACTTTTAACTTTTTTGCTGTTTGAAGATGAACAGGAGTTTAAAGAAAATGTAAAAATCAAAATAGAGATTAATACAACAGAAATATTTTTTTTCATTAGTTGATATTTTTGTTAGTTGATATCGGGCAATGTTTGATATTTTATTGTATTCAAGTCGAATTTCTCAATTTTTCTGTATATTATTAGTTGAATAATTATAAGTAATATCGTTCCAATAGTAATGCATGAAACAGATTCAAGAATATCCGAAAAATACGCTCCTACAACTGCATCCGTTGAAAACACATTGAAAAGAATTGAAAGCAAGAATAGGGATTTTAAAAGTAGAATATAAGTTTTATTTAAATTATTTTGTACTCTGAATAGAAAAATATAAGTAAGTAAATAAGGAAACCAAAGGAAAATAAAATATGCTTTCCACGCTAAAGGTGATAATAAAGGAATAACAGAGAAAACAAATGAATATTCTAAAATGGCTTTTGAGTTATTTTTTTCGATCAGTTTTTTCCTAAATAAAAAAGCTGGAAATAAAAATATTATAAAGATAAAACCATAAGTTATATATTTTACAGATTCTGATTTCAATGCAAAAATATTTATATAAAAATCTTGCCCTGAATTTTCTCCGGTTAGAAGTCTAAGCATAAAACCGAAAATAGATTGATTTTTATGATGAATTATAGGTAATTGTGATGCGATTTCACTATACCAGTATATGTAATATGTAATTGCTTTGTCAAAGCCAAAAACAAAAATAGAAATTGAATTAATTAAAAATAGAAAAATAAACGTCCATATAACAGGCTTTGATTCTCTTTTATATAAAAAATAAAGCATAATGAAGATCGTATAAACCTTTAATGAAATACTTAAGGCAAGGAATAAACCAACCAGAACATTTTTGTTTTTGATAAAATAAAATATAGATAAACAAGCTAATAAAAGTATATAAATATTAATTTGAACATTAGCAAGATTCTCTAATATAAATCGAAGAATTATTAGTAAAGGGATTATAATAATTGGGTCTTGAAATATTATGTTTCTATTTTTTTTTCTAAAACATAGTGTTTTATTTAGGCTTATTTTAATAGTGAGTTTAATAATAAAATACATTGAGATTATACTACCTGTAAGCCATAGCAACCTGATTAATATGCTGCTGACCTCATCGCCAAATGCCAATATAACACTGAATACAGTGAAGAATGGAGGCCAGGTATTAAGGATGTCAGAATATATATTTTTACCAGTTAGCACCAAATTTCCGGCATTAACATAACCTAAAAAATCTCCATTTCTCATTGAATCTCTTATTAATTCAAATAGAAAGATTAATCCGATAATTACTAAAATTATGTTTGTTATAATATATTTCTTTTTTGTCATTTCAAAAGTATTTCCACTTGCGGTTTAAAAATATTTGTAGAATTAAATTATTTTCAAAAATAAGAAAAATTACTTGCAAAAAAATAATACTATATATTTTTAAATTATAATATCTTTGTAAAAAACATAAGATATGATAGTTTCCAGAGAAATAATATTTTTTTCATTATTTGTAATATTTATTATTACAATACTTTTTCTTGACTTAGGAATTCTGAACAAAAAGAGCCATGTGGTAAAGTTCAAAGAAGCATTAATATGGAGTATTTTGTGGATATCTCTTGCGATCGGGTTCTTTATTTTAATTAAAACACATGGAGATATTATTCATGGAATTACCGACAATGCAAAGCTTCAGCATGTTGTTGAGAAGTACAGTCATCCCGTAAAAATTAATTTCGATGATAGTTTTGAAAAAAATATTTCTATTTATAAAAGTAATTTGTCACTTGAATACATTACAGGATATTTTATTGAATATGCTCTTTCGGTTGATAATGTTTTTGTAATGTTACTTATTTTAATATCGTTTGGCGTGCAGGAAAAATATTTCCACAGAGTACTGTTTTGGGGCATTTTGGGCGCTATTATAATGAGATTTATTTTTATTTTTTTAAGTAGCGCTATCATTCAGCAATTTGAATGGGTACTTTATATCTTTGGAATATTTTTAGTTTTTACGGGTATTAAAATGTTTATAACAAGAAAAAAGGAAGATAAGATCGACACAAAAAATCATCCTGTTGTAAGGTTTGCATCAAAATATTTTCCTGTTTTCCCCCGACCTGTTTATAAAAGATTCTTCCTTATAAAAAATAAAAAACTAATGTTTACTCCTTTGTTCGTGGTATTGCTGGTTATTGAATTTTCGGATGTTATTTTCGCTGTTGATTCTGTGCCTGCAATTTTTTCAGTAACTAAAGATCCATACATTGTATTTTTTTCAAATATTTTCGCGATACTTGGTTTGCGTTCACTGTTTTTTTTGGTGATGAATATGTTCAAATATTTCCATTACCTTAAAGACGGGTTATCAATATTGCTGACATTTATAGGAGTAAAAATGATTATAGCGCAAAAGCCGATTCATATAGAAATCGATACTGCAATTTCTCTTTTTATAGTATTGGGAATTTTAATTTTCAGTATTTTAATTTCAGTAATATTCCCTCCGAAAAAATTAATAAAAATTTAAGATATTAAAAATAACTTTAGGCAGAGCCTCAAGGTAACAAAAGGTTTTTATATTTGCGCACATCATATTTATCTTAGTCATGAGCGCTCCATTTCAAATTAAAGAGATAAACATATATAAAATTATTTTTTTTCTTCAAGAGATTTATAATATACATCAAGTAATTTTTCAGCGGCAGCGTAAGAACTTATTTTTTGCGCGAGCAAATCATTTTCAATTACAGGAAATAATTTTGCTACTTTTTCATTCTGATAAAATGTTCCTCTAAGATTTTCATTTATCATTTCAATCATGCGATGTTTAGCTTGTTCTTTTCTTGTAAGTTCAAAATACCCGTTGCTTTTTGTGAGCTCAATATAATTGGAAATTATTTTCCATACCTGTTCTATTCCCATTTTTGTTTTCGAGGAACATGTTTCTACCAAAGGAATCCAGCCTGATGCAGATGGAGGGAAAAGATGAAGAGCATTTTGATATTGCGATTTTGCCACATCAGCTTTTTGAATATTTTCTTTATCTGCTTTGTTAATAATAATTGCATCTGCCATTTCCATAATACCTTTTTTTATTCCCTGCAATTCATCACCTGCACCTGCCAACATAAGCAAAAGAAAAAAATCAACCATAAAATTTACAGCCATTTCTGATTGACCAACACCAACAGTTTCGACAATAATAGTATCGAATCCTGCAGCTTCACATAAAATAATACTCTCGCGTGTTTTACGCGCAACTCCGCCAAGAGAGCCGGCAGAAGGCGAAGGACGAATAAATGCATTAGGGTCGTTTGAAAGTTCTTCCATTCTTGTTTTATCTCCAAGAATACTTCCTTTAGAAATAATGCTGCTCGGATCTATTGCCAGCACAGCAATTTTTTTCCTCTGAGAGGTAAGATATTTTCCGAAGGCTTCGATAAAAGTACTTTTACCGACACCGGGAACTCCCGTAATACCAATGCGTATAGAATTTCCAGAATAAGGAATACATCTTTCAATTATTTTTTGGGCAAGACTGTAATGCTTCGGGAGGTTGCTTTCCACTAAGGTTATAGCTCTACTCAAAATAGTTATATCTCCTGAAAGTATTCCTTTTATATAATCATTGAGGTAAAGTATTTCTTTTTTTTTATTTATAAAATTTTTCGCAACGTCATCATTAACTGATGAAGGTTGCTGAATACCTTTATTTACCTTCAATGCAGAATTATTTTTTTCTTGTATCATTATTTGGTTTAATATTTATTCACATTTAATTGTTAACAAATTTATTAATAAATATTTTAAAGTGTGAATTTATTATATTTAAATACTGTACTTTTGTTGTATAAAATTAAAAAAATAAAAACAAATGGCTACAACAAAAAAAACTACTATTGTAAAAAAAGCAGTTGCTAAAAAAGCTCCTGTAAAAAAAACAGTTGCTACTAAATCTCCTGTGAAAAAAGCAGTTGCTAAAAAAGCTCCTGTAAAAAAAGCAGTTGCTAAAAAAGCTCCTGTGAAAAAAGTGGTTGCTAAAGCTCCTGTGAAAAAAGTGGTTGCTAAGGCTCCTGTAAAAAAAGCTCCCGCTAAAAAAGTAGTTGCTAAAAAAGCTCCTGCTAAAAAAGTGGTTGCTAAAAAAGCTCCTGCTAAAAAAGTAGTTGCTAAAAAAGCTCCTGCTAAAAAGTAGTAGAAACAATGTTTATAAAAAACCCTTACTGAAAAGTAGGGGTTTTTTATTTGCATTTATTTTTTTATTTAAAATCTTTTTTTATTTACATTCCTAAATTTTTAAAAGCTTCATATACCAGAAAGGCAGGCCATACAATAGCTTTTAAAAATCCAAGAACACCAATCCAAAAACCGCTTGCAGTTGAAATATAATATACTACGGCTCCTATAAAACCTAAACCATAAATAGCACCCGAGGGAGCATTTTTTTGCATTTCATTTTTCATATTTCCTCCTTTTTTATAATTAAAAAATAAACAAATGTTATTATATCAAAAATAATATTCAAACTTTAATTTGTATTTAATATTTTATTTCCGGAATTTATTTACTATTCTCAACAATTTCCAACATATCTTTTTCCAATGATACTTCTGGTATTTCTGTTATGCGTCCGACTTCTGTTCCATTCAAATAAAAAATAAATACAGGCACAAGTTGTATTTTTAAATTTTCAGTTTCACCTTTTTCGGTTTTCTTTGTTCTGTCAACACAATATAAAGTAATATTATCATCGGAAAAATTCAGCGCATCAATAATTTTATAAAAACGAGGTACCAGTTCCTGGCTATCACCACACCACATTCCCATAACTATTTTAACAGTGATTTTTTTATTGTTTAATAAACCTTTTAATTTTGTTATAGTCGCTTCATCGGGAATATAGGCTTTATATTCAGGATCAAAATATGAATTAAAAATATTTGATTTTAATCCTTCGCGATTACATAATCCAATCAAAATTTCTGTTTGTGATTTCTCATCTATTTTCTTTTTATTAATTTCCTGAGAGAATGTTGAAGAATAAACTAAAACTAAAATAATTAAACTGAATTTTTTCATACGTTTATGAGTTATAAGGTAAAAAGGCATAAGTTACAAGTTACAAGTTACAAGCTGCAAGTTACAAGCTGCAAGCTAAAAAGCTGCAAGTACTTTAGGCACTTTAAGTACTTATTTATTATTCTGATTTCAAACATTCAATTAAAATCTGTAATATTTTAACGGCAGCTTCGGGGATACATGTGCCTGGTCCAAAAACGCCTACTACTCCTGCATTATAAAGGAATTCATAATCCTGTGCAGGAATTACACCACCTGCTATTACCATAATATCATCTCTTCCCAACAAT
>JAAXXA010000534.1 GCA_013334735.1 Bacteroidota bacterium | reverse complement strand
GCTGCGGATTTCAGTAAAATCGGCAGCAAGAGGTGTAACTGACAGAGCCTGATTTTTGTTAACAATAACTATTGTATCAGTTAATGAAACGCCGCTGTTACTATCAATCGCTGTAACAGTATAAGTATAATATGGAAGTAAAGCTGGCTGTTCTACAGTATCGGGGGTATATTTAATCTTAGGATGACAAACTCCATCGAAAGTTAATTCGGCAATATCTTTAACAACTTGAGTAGTATCGGCACAACAAGGTAAATTAAAACCGGTTAATTTGGCAATTCTTACGTATCCTGTATCGCTATAACTAACTCCATATATGGTATATTTTACTCTGATAATGTTATCTGTTAAAGGAGTTGGCAGGGTATAACTTAAATTATTTCCGGTAAGGGTTCCTGATGGAGTAGTCCATTCAAGCGTTCCTCCCGCAGGATAATAGGTGGCGTTCAGGGTAGCAATTCCATCGTTGCAAGGGATAGAGTCGGGAATATCAACTAATACGCTGTGAACTACAAAGTCCTTGGTAATTGTACCTGTTTTATGAATAAGGTCGTGGTGTCCGCCACTCGTATGAACCGGACATTTTCCGCAATCGTAGCCACCTTCAATAGACCCACCTGACCCACCCTCAGGACGACTGAAATGAACATCGTAATCTCCATTTATGGAAGCATTTGCCGATGTACCGGGGGTTGGAATATGTGATAAATCGGGCTTTACCACTCCCTGCCACGATTTGGTTTCATTTACATTTATACTGAAATCGTTTGGTGTTAATGTATATGTTATCGGACAATCTGATGAAGGGTTCAAATTTATAGTAACAGTTCCATGTTCATATTTATCGGTGGTTTTAGAATCACTTCCGCTGTGTTGTGTAAATTCATTTGTTTGCTTGCTTACATATAAAGCGATTTGAGCGTATAAGTCAGCTGAACAAATAGTCAATATTACATATATAGCAATAAATAGTGTATTAGATTTTTTCATAAATAAGATTTATTAATGACTATTTTCTAATAATTGATTTATATTTTTAGTTTATACCAATTGTATTTATAAAATAGTCTAACAATATTTTATAAATTTACAATGGTTAATGCCGACACACAATATATTTAGTGCATTTTTTTGGACTATTATATATTGGTAATCGGTATTACTTTACAAAAATATAAAAATATTTTATAAAAAACTAAATATTTTATTTTTATCTATAATAATATGGGATTTAATCGTTTGTTTGACCTTCCAAACGAAATGTTTCTTATAACGGAAAAGTAGGAAAAATAGGGAACAATGGCTTTGAAAATATTTCAGGAATTATAACGGATCCATTTCCACAACTCTTTAAAATTTACTTTTTTCCCGTACATTAATATACCCGTTCTGTATATTTTAGCTGCAAACCAAGTACAGAAAACAAAGCCCGCTATCAAAAGTACCATTGACAATACCAAATCAAATATTGGAACCTCAAAAGGAATTCTTACCATCATGATAATAGGGGAGGTGAAAGGTATTATGGAAAGCCAGAAAGCTAAAGAACCTTCCGGATTATTTATAACGTACTGGCTCATTAATATTGCAAAAATAAGCGGGACAGTTATTGGAAGCATAAATTGTTGTGTGTCGGCTTCGCTGTCAACGGCAGAACCTACTGCTGCAAATAAAGCGGCATATAACAGATATCCGAAAAGAAAGTAAAACAAAAAGGCAAATGCCATCAAACCAAAATTAAAGGACGCGAATGAACCTATAATTTCATGCATTTCCTGATTTTTAAATTGTTTATCGGCATTAAGCTGAAGAGCTTGTCCGCTATTCATGTTATCACTATTATTACTTACAAGCGCTTTTCCGTTTTTATTAAAATTAAATGAATCGGAAATAGCTGATTGGGCTATTGTAATTAAAGACAATGTTAAAATTATCCATAAAAAAAATTGTGTTAATCCTACCAATGCAACACCAATAATTTTACCCATCATCAATTGAAATGGTTTAACCGAAGATACTATTACTTCTACAATCCGGCTTGTTTTTTCTTCAATCACACCTCTCAACACTTGAGTTCCAAACATAAAAATAAACATGTAAATCATTATTCCTGCAAACATCCCCAAAATTGTAATTGCTACCGTATTGCTTTTTTCTTCCAGCCCTTTACCATTAAGCTTTATTGTGCTTACGTTTACATTTGTTTTTATTGAAGCTAAAACATCTTTGTCAATTCCTGATGAAGAAAGTTTCATCGCTTCCATCTCTGTTTTAAGAACATTCTCAATATAAGTTTTTATATTTAAACTCGGTTGCTTATCAGAGAATAATGTTCCAGTATTTGGTTTATTTATAAAGTCTTTAGGAAGATAAAGTATTGCGTAATGTTTGGCATTTTCAAAATTGTTTTTAGCAGTATATATATCTGTACTCAGATAATCGAATTTAATGTTTTCCGTTTCCGGAAAAAGTTTGTAAAAAATCCCGCTTTCGTCAACTACAGCAATAGTTTTTGTTCCTTCCGACATTTGTGCAATATAAACCGGGACTATAAACATGGCTGCCATTAACAATGGTCCGAGAATAGTCATTACAATAAATGAGCGTTTTTTCACTCTCGACAAGTATTCTCTTTTGATAATTATTAGAATCTTTTTCATGCTTGGTAATGTGTGTATTTTATTCTGATTTAATGTGTTAATATCTATTTTGCTTTTAACTTGTGCCTTGTAGCTTGTTAACTTTTTTCCGAATAGCGGTTACTTTTTAATTAATTACTTTATTTATCGTTTCCTACTTGTGAAATAAAAATATCGTTCATGCAAGGAATCCTTCAAAACGAGCTACTACAAGCAATTTTACCCTTTGCAGAAATTATTTCATTTAAAGAAGTTATCCCTTGCATGAACGATATT
>JAAXXA010000533.1 GCA_013334735.1 Bacteroidota bacterium | reverse complement strand
ACGAATCAAAGGTTAAGTAATTTTTTTTTGCAATAAAAAACTCAAAAACATAGTCATGGTGAGCGTAGTCGAACCATGGCTACTAAATCACCCTTCGACTACTCAGGGTAACTTTAAAAGCGACTACGCTTATGGAGACTGATAATATGACACTTAGAATATTTAATTTCAACCCTTGATTCGCATTATTTATAATAACTTTAGGATACCATATTTTTAGTGGTAGTATCTATTTTTCCCATTCGTATTTAAAAGTATGATAGTAGTCCTTTGGATTTATGTCGGCAATAAAGTTCTTTGGAAGATTTTTTATTAATTTGTAAGTTGTTATATATTTGTTTTTTTCCCACTCTTGTCCTATCGATAAAGAATTTAAGAAAAAAATTGCAAGTTCATGTTGTGTTAGCTGAGCTCGTAATGTCTTGACATATTCATATTTCTGCTTATCATTTATAAATCTTACTTTGTCAACAAATTTTACCGTTTGAAATAAGTGTCTAAAATAATGTCCTAATCGAACTTGATGCCCACCATAGTATACAGTCTTAGGGTTATATTTTGCTTTTTTTTTATAAAGTTCTAAAATTATACTATCGGTAAGCATTTTATCATAGCCATTCTTTAAAAGGGAGTATTCCAAATCTGGTCTAGTTGATTTAGATACACCAAAAAATAAAATCAGATAAGCAATGTTAACTGATGCCTTTTCTTTGTTTACATCTTCTATTTTGTTTGAATTGTTTATTATATCTTTTGTTATTTTATGAATTTTTGAAAACTGTGATTTCATTTCAATAAAAACCCTCGCTTTGTCATAATAGTTCTGTTCATCCCATGGAACACGAAGAACCATCTGAGAAACATTATCTCTATGAAATTTAATTAATTCAAAAAACTTTGTTTCAAACTGTTGTATCTCAAATGCCTGTTGCTGATTATCGAAACTACGTCTTTGAGCTACAATAGTTTCATAAAGAAGTAAAAAACCTGCTAAGGAAAAAAGAGGACCAACTATACCACCTATTAAACCGCCAAAATTATTCGCAAGATCAGGATTCAGAATTCCACTTCCATCATTAAAAGCTTTTGAAAAACTAAAAATAATAATTAGCAAAACTCCAATAAAGGCTAACCCAAATCCAATAAATGTAGTCCATTTAATTTTTCTCATAGTTTAAAATTGTTTGAAGGAGTGTTCTATAATGTTATAAACAGCTAAATCATTATCAATTAAAAACGACCGGATTTTTAACCTTACTTTTCGCCAGCGCAATATCAATAACCTCTATCATTTCTTTAATATAGTGGAATTTAAGACCTTCAAGGTAATCAGATTTTATTTCTTCAATATCTCTTCTGTTTTCTTCGGATAAAATAAGATGTTTAATGTTTTCGCGTTTTGCAGCAAGAATTTTTTCTTTTATTCCTCCAACAGGTAATACGCGTCCGCGTAAGGTAATTTCGCCTGTCATGGCAATATCAACATTAACTGCCCTTTGAGTAAATGCCGATGCAATAGCTGTAAACATAGTGATACCGGCTGAAGGTCCATCTTTTGGTGTAGCGCCTTCGGGAACATGAATATGAACATTCCATTTTTCAAAAACAGATTCATCTATGTTTAGTAAATGAGAATGCGCTTTAAGATATTCAAATGCCAGTGTAGCAGACTCTTTCATTACGTCACCTAAATTACCTGTTAAAGTAAGATTGCCTTTCCCTCTACTTATACTTGCTTCTACAAACATCACTTCTCCGCCAACAGAAGTCCAGGCAAGACCTGTTGCAATGCCGGGAATATCAGAGCTTATAGAGCGATCTTTTTGATAATGGGAAAGTCCTAATATTGCCTGAAGTTCATCTTTTGTTAAGCATTTATTATATTTTTCTTCCATCGCAATAAATTTCGCTTTATATCGGATAATTTTCGCAATATTCTTTTCAAGCGATCTAACGCCCGATTCACGGGAGTATTCATCAATTAAATTTTCAAGAGTTTTTTTAGAAAAGGTAATCTGCTCCTTTTTCACTCCATGTTCAGCAAGCTGTTTTGGTATCAGATGTCTTTTTGCAATTTCCAACTTTTCCTCAAGAATATACCCGCTTATATCTATCACTTCCATTCTGTCGCGAAGTGCTGGGTGTATTGTTGCAAGAGTATTTGCAGTAGAAATAAAAAGGACATTTGAAAGATCGTAGTCCACTTCTAAAAAATTATCATAAAAAGCAATATTTTGTTCAGGATCCAGTACCTCCAATAAAGCGGCAGAAGGGTCTCCACTCACAGTATTACCGCTAACTTTGTCAATTTCATCAAGCACAAAAACGGGGTTGGAAGATTTCGCTTTTTTAATATTTTGAATTATTCGTCCCGGCATTGCTCCAATGTATGTTTTTCTATGTCCTCTGATTTCAGCTTCATCCCTAAGCCCTCCAAGCGACATACGCACATAATTTCTTCCAAGCGCTCTTGCAACAGATTTTCCCAGTGAAGTTTTACCAACCCCCGGAGGTCCTACCAAACATAGTATAGGAGACTTCATATCCCCCTTTAACTTCAGGACTGCAAGGTGTTCTATGATTCTTTCTTTAACTTTTTCGAGCCCGTAATGATCTTCATCCAATATTTCTCTTGCTTTTTTCAAATCGAAACTATCCTGAGTTTTTTCATCCCATGGAAGCTCAACCATTACTTCAACATAGTTCATCTGGATGGAATACTCGGCAGCAGCCGGATTCATGCGTTGAAGCTTGTTTATTTCTTTTTCAAAAACTTCAGCAATTTCAGCTTTCCATTTTTTGTCTTTTGCTTTTGTTCTTAATGTATGAATCTGTTGTTCATGAGGATTTCCGCCAAGTTCATCCTGAATAGTTTTCAGTTGCTGATTCAGGAAATAATCTCTTTGTTGTTTGTC
>JAAXXA010000532.1 GCA_013334735.1 Bacteroidota bacterium | reverse complement strand
GAAACCAGAAGTAAAAGTAGTGTTAAGCGATAAGGTCATTCCCGATGTACAGTTCGAAACGAATAGTGCCGTGATCAAACCTGTATCTTATCCAGTGTTGGATAACGCGATTAAGACATTAAAAGAGTGGGGCGATTCTGGAGTTGAGGTGGGAGGCCATACTGATAAGCGTAATACATCGAGCGCAGAATATAATCAGAAGTTGTCTGAGAAACGCGCAAAATCAGTAAGTGACTATTTAGCAAAACATGGTATTGATGCGAGCCGTTTAACTGCAAAAGGTTATGGGTTTGATGTGCCCGTTGCAGAGAATGACCCTATCAGTGGTAATGATTTGAATCGTCGTGTAGAACTAATTAGACAAAAATAACAACTCAATTGTTAAAAAAAACGGAGGTGATGCCTCCGTTTTTTTATTGAATTCCATTGGTAAGCATTTTATTAAGGTTTTTTTCAGGTAATTTAAAAAAAACCAAAATTTTAAAAAATTACAAAAAGTAATGTTACATTTGCAATCTGATGAAAAGTCAAAGAATAATATTATTAAAAATCTTCATTTTTACAGCGGTTATATTTTGCTATGGATTAAATACAAAGTATATTTGCAACATACATTTTTATAACATAGAACTATCACAAGAAACAGAAAATAACACGAATAGTTTCCAGCCAAATGTTGATCATTTTGATGATGAACAAAATAACCAAAATAATTATTACATCTCTGTTTTGAATTCTATAAATCAAATCCAAATACCCATAAGTTGCTTTCTAATTCCAAATATCTCCTTTTCTATTTGGCTACCCCCTAAAATTTAATAAAAAAATTTTTCATTCACTTAATAATTCTGCAAGAGTTGTAAACTCATGCCTATAAAATTATTGGTAATAAAAGTATATTTTAAATTAATAATCTATTATTTCAAATTATTATAAAAACACAAAACATGGATATTTTAGAACACTTCGATCATCAAGGGAAAAAACAGAACAAAGAGCACTTTACCGACCTCATTCAAATTGCAATGGCTGATGGAATAATTGACCATAAAGAATCGGAAATGCTCCACCGAATTGGGAAAAAAATGGGGTTCACCGAAACGGAAATTGATGATTTAATTGAAGAAACAAGTAAATCAGTTTTTAATCCTCCTTATGAATTTTCTAAACGATTTGAACATATTTATAATATTGTAAAGATGATTCTGGTAGATGGGGTAATTGATAAAAATGAAATGCGTTTAGCAAATGGTATAGCTACAAAATTAAGTTTTTCTGAAAATGAAATTCCCAACTTGTTGGTTTTACTAATCAGTGGTATTAGAGAAGGCAAGGATGAAGAAGATCTTTTTGAAGCATATAAAATTGGAAGAAAAGTTTAATTATGTTTGGATTAGATACAGGTTTATTTATATTATTGCTTTTATGTTTATTGGCAGCAATAATATTTGAATTTATTAACGGTTTCCATGATACAGCAAATGCTGTAGCAACTGTTATTTATACAAATTCTTTGAAACCAAGAACAGCAATTATTTGGTCGGGAATGTGGAATTTTCTTGGAGTTTATCTAGGTGGAATTGCTGTTGCAATGGGAATAATAAACCTTCTTCCTCTTCAGGTTTTAGTTGATCAAAACATGTATCATAATATAGCGATGATCCTTTCGCTGATATTAACCGCGATTATATGGAATTTCGGAACATGGTATTTCGGAATACCTTGTTCAAGCTCACATACTCTTCTCGGTTCTATTTTTGGAGTAGGTATTGCCTACATGCTCACTTCATCAACATCGGTGGGTTTAAACTGGACTAAAGTTATTGACGCGGGTCTTTCTCTACTTATTTCTCCAATAGTTGGGTTCAGCTTAGCCTTATTATTAATGTTTATTTTTAAAAAGCTTATCAAAAAAAAGAAGTTTTTTCAAACTGCCGAGGATCATAAAAAACCGCCTTTCTGGATAAGAGGTATTTTAGTTTTAACATGTACAAGTGTTAGCTATTCTCATGGTTCAAACGATGGTCAAAAAGGAATTGGTTTATTTATGATAATTTTAATAAGTATAATGCCTATGCACTTTGCAATTGATTCTTCAAAAAACCCCGCAAATATGGTTGGTAGTTTGAATGCTGTTGAATGGTATGTTAATAAAATTGATAAATCAAAAATGTCTTTTAAAGATACACTTCTGGTAAATAACGCGCGGCAAAATATAATTGCAATGAAAAGTGTTTTGGAAAAAATAAAATCACCTGAAACGGATATAAAACAATACAATTTAGAATTAAGAAAAAATATTTTAGAACTGGCAAGTGTTACAAATTCAATTTTAAAATGTAAAAATTGTATTAACAATAATGACAATGATATGTTAAAATCAAATATAAAAGAATTAAAAACATATACGGAATTTGCTCCAAAGTGGGTTATTTTATTAGTATCACTTTCGTTAGGATTGGGCACAATGTTCGGATGGAAAAGAATTGTAATAACAATTGGCGAAAAAATAGGAAAAACGCATTTGAATTATGCACAGGGAGCAAGCGCAGAAATAGTTGCGGCAAGTACAATAGGGCTATCAACAGCTCTTGGCTTGCCGGTTAGCACGACTCATGTTTTATCTTCCGGTATTGCAGGAAGTATGGTCAGTGAAGGAGGATTTATGAATCTTCAAAAGAAAACAGTTACTAATATTTTGCTTACATGGTTAATTACTATTCCCGTAACTGTTACACTTTCGGGGGGATTATTCCTTCTGCTAAGGTATATAATGGGATAAATAACATTTTTTTTATAATTTAAGATTTTAGAATTAAGATTTTTGATTTAAAGACTGATTTTCGATCTTAAATCAAAAATCTCAAATCAAAAATAATATTTATACTTAACATTTCGGACAAACTATTACTAATC
>JAAXXA010000051.1 GCA_013334735.1 Bacteroidota bacterium | reverse complement strand
ATCTATTGGAATTCAAGGACCAATAGGCGCTACTGGTATAACAGGCTCGGATGGTCAAACCTCAGGTCAACTATATTGGTTTCATCATGCGTCATCAGACATTTCAGGATATGAAGGATTTAAACGAATACCAAATTCCGGATCAGAAGTAACTGAATTAATAGCTTGTACCAACGCTAACGAAGAGTATTTAGTGGATGCTTATGCAACAACGGCAGGAGTTCCTGGTTTATCGAGTTTCCCAATAGGATTATGGCAGTTCCATACTTATGGCTATGTTAGCACTAATACAGGTAATTTCGTTTTTAGAGTATTTAAAAGAACTACAGGCGGAACAGAAACAGAAATATTTAATGTTACAAGTCCAACTTTTACAAATACAACTGTAGCGGAAATAATAACAAACTATACACAAACAAACCCTGTAGCGATGAATTCAACAGATAGAATAATCGTTAAAATATATGCGAAAAACTCGGGGAGTGATAAAACTGTTAGTTTTGTATATGAGGGTTCCACCCACGTATCTTATGCAACAACTTCATTTGGTTTAACGGCAGTTGTGGGCGCAACCGGATCAACTGGAGCGACAGGCGCAACAGGAGTTACAGGAGCAATTGGTGGAACAGGACCAACAGGCTTAACCGGAGCTACCGGAGTTTTCGGACAAACAGGAAGCACAGGTCAAACCTTAAGATACGATGGTGCAAACTGGATAGCAAACAGTTTATTATATAACGATGGAACTAATGTTGGCATAGGAATAACTGGACCAACATCCAAGTTGGAAGTGTATCGAAATTTGAATACAGGGACTCCTGTAGTTAATATTACAAGTGCAGTTTCAAACGATCAGGAACCTGCTTTGTTTGTCCGTAGTGCTGGAACTGCGGGTGAAATTCTTAGGCTTCAAGGATATAAAACGTCTTGGTTTAATGCTGTCAGTGTAAAGTCATATACTGGCAATGTCGGCATAGGTACAACTGCTCCCGCTTCATTATTGCACTCTGCCGGACAAATTAGTACGGGCATTCCTTTAGGTGGATTGGGTGGTGCTTTAGCAAATACAGGATCTCTATTGCTTTATAATTCTGCAAACACAAATACTGTAGCTATTCAGTCTGGAACTACTTCTACATCTTATACCTTAACTTTACCAACCGCACAGGGTGCTGCTTCTACCAATTTACAAAATGATGGCTCCGGAAATCTTTCTTGGGCGGCTGCCGGTGGTGTTGATGCTACCGCATGGCATCTGACAGGTAATGCTAGTGTCGATTCCACAACAAATTTTATAGGTTCAACCGATGCGACAGGTTCTCATCCTTTGATAATTAAAACAAGGAATGCTGATAGGATGATTGTTTCAAGTAATGGCAATGTCGGTATAGGTACAACAACGCCACAAGCGAAGTTGTCGGTTTTAGGTAATATTTTCTCAAAGGGACCGGGCAATAATAATTATATTATTGATTCTTATGGCGCAAACTATGGATTTATTTCAAATCCTACGGATGGAATATGGTCTTTAGGATACGGTCCTACAATAGGCACATTAGGCACATCTGTCCTTTCATGGAATAGTAATGGCTGTGTCGGCATCGGAACGGCAAGTCCTACATTTTCTCTTGATGTTAGAAAGTCAGCTGATGGGGGAATTTCCGGAATTAGAGTTGCAAATACTGCTGATGCAGGAAGTACGGATGAAACGGCTATTCTGAGATTTAGCCACCTTTCCAACCCAGCAGATGGTGGGCAAATTGTTTCAGGTAGAGAAGCGGATTATTCTTCTTTTGCAAACATGAATTCTTTTTTGGCATTTTACACATCACAGAACAATTCAAATACAGAATGGATGAGAATAAAATCTAACGGCAATGTCGGCATAGGCACAACTACCCCAACATCAAAACTAACTATAAATAATACTGCCTCTTTTTCTTCGGAATACAGTAATGGCACAAAATCAGCCAATTTTTCAATAGATCTTGCAAATGGTAACAAACAATCTGTGATACTTGGCGCTGTGGGGTTAACAATAACTTGGACTTCTACTACTGCTGTTGCAAATTTTGTTATAAAAATTATTCAGGATGGTGCCGGTTTCCGCACTATTACTAATTGGGGTGGGATAAAATGGGCAGGAGGAGCAGCTCCTACTCTTTCAACAACAGCCGGAGCTGTAGATATTATATCATGCTATAGTGATGGCACAAATATTTACGGACAAGCAGCTTTCGATTTTAAATAATATATCTGTAATAAAAATTTGTATAGTGAAAACGGGATGAATTTATGTATTCAGTAATCAGTATTCGGTATTCGGGGTGAAAGACAACAGATTACCGATTACCAAATTTTACCGATTACCTTTTTGTTAAAGAACAAATTTAACCCATTCATATTACATTAAACATTTTATGAAAAAACCAAATCAATTAAAAACCAGAGTGATAAACAAGGCAATTATTTTCGTTTTTTTTGTTCTTGTTTCTTCTGCATCTTCGCCTGTTAAATCGGTGGCAAACACGAACATGCGGATTTACTCTTTCGAGCATACTAAAACAGCTAATTATCTGCCGGTAAAGGCATGTTATATGCCACCCGCAGCTTCATGGTTAACGGGTTGGCAGTATCGCAAAAAGATTACTGTTGATCAAACAAAAGTTGATGCCGATCTTACCGATTTCCCTGTACGAGTATCACTTACAAGTTCAAATTTTAATTTTAGCAAAGCCCGCTCCGACGGATATGATATACGTTTTACTTCTTCGGATGGAACTACTATTTTAAAATATGAAAGAGAGAGACACGACCAAACTAATAGTTTAGCAGAATATTGGGTGAAAGTTACTTCTGTTTCAGGAACAGTTGATACTGATATTTATATGTATTTTGGTAAATCGGATGCAGCCGATGGAGCAGATGCTGTGAATGTTTGGGATGCAAATTATGTTATGATTCAGCATTTAAATGATGCTTCAACTTCAATAATTTCAGATGCCACTTCCTATAGTAATAATGGAACAAAAAAAGGAGCGAATGAACCTTTTGAAGCTGATGGAAAAATTGGCAAAGGACAGCATTTCGATGGTACAGATGATTATATAAATTGCGGTAGTGCATCAAGTCTTGGTATGACAGAGATTGTAACCCTTGAAGCCTGGATTAAAGTTGACGCTCATATTGTAAGTAATGCCAATGAAGGATTAATTGGGAGAGATTGGCAATTCCAAATAACGATGGACTCCCGCGAAACAAACAAATACACCAATTTTTTTATAAACACAACATCAACACAATACATAAGAAGTTCAACGGCATTTTTGGCAGAAACCTGGGTATATATTGCTGGAACTTATGATAAAAATGCCGGAAGTAATAATTTGAATATTTATGTAAATGATGGGTCGGCACAAAGTTTAACAAAAACATCAACAGCAAACCCGACCTCTGTTATGTTTTTAGGTAAACTTGTAACTGATGGTTTGCAGTATTTGGATGGAATGATTGATGAAGCAAGAGTATCTAAAGTTGCCCGCTCTGCTGCTTGGATAAAAGCATCCTACTATTCGGGAAATAATTCGTTAATGACTTATGGAAATGAAGAAACTATTAATAATATAGCTCAATGTTTAACAGGTTGGGAGTATCGCAAAAAGATTACTGTTGATCAAACAAAAGTTGATGCCGATTTAACCGATTTCCCTATTCTTATATCACTTAAAAGTTCAAATTTTAATTTTAGCAAAGCCCGCTCCGACGGGTATGATATCCGTTTTACTAGTTCAGATGGCAGTACACTTTTAAAATATGAAAGAGAAAGGCACGACCAAACGAATAGTTTAGCTGAATATTGGGTAAAAGTTCCTTCAGTTTCAGGAACTGTTAATACTGATATTTACATGTATTACGGTAATTCAGGTGCAGCAGACGGAGCAGATGCAGTAAATGTATGGGATAGTAATTTCAAGATGGTTCAACATTTAAACGATGGTACAACTTCAACGATCGTAGATGCTACTTCTAATAACAATAATGGAGCAAAAAAGGGCGCTGGAGAACCAGCTCAGGCAGATGAAAAAATCGCAAAAGGGCAAAGTTTTGATGAATACGATGACATTATAAATATTGGAGATATAAGTATGAACAATATTACGGTTGAAGCTTGGGCAAAATGTCAGATTACATCTAATGGAAATGAACCTATAGTAAATAAAGGATATACTTCTCATAATCCCCCTTATTATGAATATGGTCTTTATCTTGCGCAAACTACCGGTTATGTAGGAGCATGGCTTACTGTAGGAGGAACTGGTTATGGTATTGAAGGGGCTACTACTTTTGGAAATAATGCATGGCATTATTTAGTAATGAGATATGATGGAGAAACATTATCTGTTTCCGGTGATGCAGGGACTGAATCACAAGATGCATCGCCTTCAGGTAATATAACTGATTATGCAACAAATGCTATTATAGGAGGATTTACAAATGTTACTACCCCTGGGGCTTATTTACATTTTAATAATTCAATGGATGAAATACGAATTTCTAATATTGCCCGCTCTACCGCTTGGATAAAAGCCACTTATAATTCAGAAAATAATACATTATTGACTTACGGAAATGAAGAATATAATATAACCTCATGGTTAACGGGTTGGCAGTACCGCAAAAAGTTCACTATTGATCAATCTAAAGTAGATGCTGATTTGACAAATTTCCCTGGGCTTGTATCTCTTACAAGTTCAAATTTTAATTTTAGCAAAGCCCGTTCCGATGGATATGATATACGTTTTACAACTTGCGATGGAACTACTCTTTTAAAATATGACAGGGAAAGACATGATGCCACAGGACAAAAAGCAGAATATTGGGTGAAAGTTCCTTATGTTTCAGGGACTTTTGATACAGATATTTATATGTATTATGGTAAAACAAATGCTACTGACGGAGAAGATCATGAGAATGTATGGGATAGCAATTTCAAGATGGTTCAGCATTTAAAAGATAATACAACATCAACAATTTCAGATGTTACTTCTAATCACAATAATGGAACAAAAAAAGTTGCTAATGAACCGCTTGAAGCAGAAGGAAAAATTGCTAAAGGACAAAGCTTTGCCGGTACTGACGATTATATTAGTGTAGGCGATGTTTCGCAAAGTTATATTACTTTGGAAGCATGGGTGAAAACTCCCGGAATAGTTGACCAAAATTCCTGGATTATTAACAAAGGATACACTTCTCACTCTAATCCTTATTATGAATATGGTCTTATAATTGGTCGCACTAATGCTGGTGGCGGAGCAAGTACAAATATTGTAGTAAATGGTACTTTACAGGGAGTTGGTGATGCAAATACCTGGTCAGACAATGCCTGGCATTATATTGTTGGTAGATTTGATGGCAGCGCTATGAAAGTAAAAGGTGATATGTCTGCTGACGCTAATATTAATGTATCCGGAACAATAAATCATTATATTACTAATGCAATTATTGGCGGACCTACAAATTCTGCTGCTGCAGGATTTTTCGTCGGAATAATTGATGAATTAAGGATTTCAAATGTTGCAAGAAGCGATGCATGGGTTAAAGCGTCTTACTATTCCGGGAATAATTCGTTGTTTACTTCCGGAAATGAAGAGTTTTTTAATAACACAATGAATTTCGGAACAAATTTTTAAGATTTATGAAAAACAGATTTACAAATAAGGTAATTGCTTATATGAGTTTAGCTCTTCTTACTTCTTTATCATTCTCTGTTAAATCTGAAATGATCTTATCCATGCGGGTTTACTCTCCCGACAAAACAAAAACAACTAATTTTCTGCCTGCAAAAGCATGTTATATGCCACCTGCAGCTTCATGGTTAACGGGTTGGCAGTATCGCAAAAAGATTACAATTGATCAAACTAAAGTTGATGCTGATTTAACCGATTTTCCAGTTCTCGTATCTCTTACAAGTACAAATTTTAATTTTAGTAAAGCCCGTACCGATGGATATGATATTCGTTTTACTTCTTCGGATGGAACTACTCTTTTAAAATATGAAAGAGAAAGGCACGACCAAACAAATAGTTTAGCGGAATATTGGGTAAAAGTACCTTCCGTTTCCGGAACTGTTAATACTGATATTTATATGTATTATGGCAAATCAGATGCAATAGATGGAGCAGATCCGACAAATGTATGGGATGCAAATTTTTTAAGAGTTTATCATTTAAAAAGCGCTACAACCGATGTACCCAACAGTAGTGCATATAGTGGTAATAATGGAACTAAAAGAGCTGCTTCTGAACCGGTCGAATCTGATGGAAAGATAGGAAAATGTCAAACTTTTGATGCCAGTAATGATTACATCTCTGCAAATACATTAGGTTTTTCGGGAACTTCGGTTTTTACTGTCGAAGGATGGATAAAGGGAAGTACTGATATTGTGGGTACCGGAGATGCCTCAACTTTCCCAAATCAATTTGGATGGTATCTTAACATGAAACCAACCGAAGTCGTTAGTTTCGGATGTGAAAGATATGCCGGAGCGTGGCTCTATCTCAACGGAACTACAACATATTCAACCGGTACATGGCATTATTTAACATTTACCTACAATAATGGAACAGTATATACTTATGCTGAGGCGGCTGATCAGCAAACTACCGGAACTTATACGGATAAAAATAATGCTACAGCAAGCACTCAACTATTATGGCTTGGAACCTGGGCAAGAAATAACAATCCTTATGCGCCGGCAGGGCAATCCATTGATGAAATTCGTATATCAAATATTGTCCGTTCTACAGAATGGATAAAAGCTTCTTATTATTCGGGGAATAATTCTTTATTGACTTTTGGAAATGAAGAAAATAGTTCGGGACTCGACCCCGACCTCATAGCATACTTGCCGTTGAATGGAAACTTAAATGACTCCACTATCAATCACAACAACGGTACCGGTACTAATATAAATTACATAAGCGGTAAGTTAACACAAGGAGCTTTATTTGATGGAGTTGATGGCAACGGGAGTGGAATAAATCTTGGTAACCCAACAAGTTTACAAACTGCGGCTATCACTATGGCGATTTGGTTATATAGAACAAAAACTACTGGTTCTCCTCATCTTTTTTCAAAATATGAATGCGTAAATGGTAGAGAGTGGGAAGCTTGGTACGACGTTACCAATGGAAGAATATGCATTGGCAGTCATGATACTTGGGGGTATGTTACGCGCACAATCCCTATAAACGAGTGGCATCATATAGCTTTTTCAATAAGCGGAACAATAGCAACGATCTATTACGATGGAGTTTCTTTGGGCACAGCAACTATTGGTACATACTCAAATACTGCGGCGCAGTGGAGGATAGGATGCTACCTGTCGTGCAGCAGTGGAACGTGGCAAACTTGGGGCGGAAATTTTGACGAGTTTCGTATTTACAATCATGCTCTCTCAGCTACCGAAATCAAAAACCTCTACCTTTATTACATTCCAAATAATACAATAAATTTCGGAACAAATTTTTAATGCGAAAGAAAAAGTCCTGTTGCTAATAAATTGCGTTGGATAAAATGTCGCAGGATATAAGTTGGCAGTCAGCTGTTAACAGTTAGCAAATATTGCCAACTGCCAACTGTGAACTGCCGATTGGAAAAGTATAATTTTTTTCATTCATTACCTAAATATCCTCATTCATAATACTCGTTTCCTCTTTCATTAAAAAACACTTGTTAATAGATTAACAATTTATTATTTTTGTTATTTGTACTATAAATAATATCATTTATCTACACAATACATTAAATTATAAAAATAAAAAATCAATGTTATGAAAACAAAAAAAAAATATCCCTTATGCCTTTTGCCTTGCACCTTGTGCCTTATTTTTACTTTTCACTTTTCACTTTTCACTTTCAACTCTTTTTCTCAAGGCGCAGCTATCAACACCACCGGCGCTGCTGCCAATAGTTCGGCAATGCTTGATGTAAGCGCTACAAACCAGGGCGTGCTGATTCCAAGGGTATCTTTAACATCTGTTACTTCTGCAAGTCCGGTAACAAGCCCTGCCAACAAACTCATAGTTTATAACACCAATGCTTCAATTGACCAAGGTAATGGCGTAGGCATTTACATTTATGACAGCACGGGTACAACTACCGGCAAGTGGATATATCTGGCGGCGCCTTCCAACGGACCCGGCACAAGCGGGCAGGTTCTTACATCAAGCGGCTCGGGAGCGCCCACATGGACGACACCTTCCGGTGGACAAATCATATATGATGCGATTGTGGCTACTTCCGGCGGAGATTACACAACATTAGGTGCGGCAATTACAGCAGGCGCAATTTCTATTTATGTTAAGGATGGAACTTATACTGAAACGGGGAATATTACTTTGCCGGTAAATTGTGTAATTGTGGGTGAAAGCATTGAAGGTACAGTGGTAAATTTGAGTATATATCAGATAATTGCTTCTGGTTCAGAATCATCTGTTAAAAATTTAAAACTTATTAAGACTGGGTCTGGTCCAGTATTCTCCATTTCTGCCAACTCATCATTCTCAGATTTGATTGTAGATGTTTCTTCATCAACAAATGGAACAATATGCTTTTCATCTTCTACTGATGGTTTAAAAATCTTTTTGAATAATATTGATATGCGATTAGCAAATACAACGAATAGCAGTGGCTTTTATTTTAATTGCGATAGTTTTATAGAAGCTGACAACATAAAGATTACGACAGGGGGTATTTTAAATAAAGGTTACACCATATTTTTTAGAGGTGGAGTTGTTAATAATGTTTACATTACTGGAGATTTTGGGAGCGATTGTAATATTATATATATTGGCGGTAATTCGGATTCAAAACCACAATTGAATAATGTCATAATAAAACTGTCGAATACAGTTAGTAGTAATTCATATATCAGAGTTGATCCCATAGCCTCTATAAATAATTTTATTTGGCTGAATACAAATGTTACACTATACTTGCAGTTAAGAGGTTCTGTTGAAGTTAGCAATGTATATATAGCTAAAGGTGGAATATACCTAGATGGTGATAAAAATAATATATCAAATTTCACAATAGACCAATTAATAAATAACCTCGGAACTAATAACTCGTTTTCTAATGGCAGGATTATTAATGCAAGTTCTGTTACTAGGGATAAAACTAATCTTACAAATGTAAATTTTGATGCCGGTATAACGATTTCTGCAAACAATTGTAATATTTCTAATTGCCAGTTTGGGGGGAATCTCTTAATAAACGGAAATTATAACACTATAACTGCGAGTAACATCGTTGGTACAACTACAGATAATGGTATAGGTAATAAACTCCGATATAATATGGGGGCAGCCGCTCCTGAGGAAAAAGAAACCATGAAGATGAAAAATGCTTCTGGTACCGTACTTGTTGCCGGTAATGTTGTTGTCCTTAATTCTGTTGCAGCGGGAAATGAAATAACCACTACAACTACTAAAGGCGACAGTAAGGTGTTAGGAATGGTGGTGGATGCAATTGCTGGCGCTGCTACCGGTTATATTCAGGTTCTTGGTAAAACCACTCTCTTAAAAGTCAACGGTACAACTCCTATTGCTATTGGCGATTTCTTAACAACTTATACCACGGCAGGCATTGCCTGCAAAGCCGGCGCCGGTGATATGGCTTTTGCTATTGCATTAGAGGCTTATGCCACTGCTGGTGATGGTGGAGTAATAGATGCTTTGTTAATTACACCAAGAACGATTCCAACAGCAGCTGGTGCTGTTATCTCCGGAATAGATAATTATTTAGCCAGATTCAATGCTGCCGGTAATAATGTTGAAAATTCAGGAATTGTAGATAACTCAGATGCTGTGGCAGTAACTATTGATGCTAATGAAAATGTCGGCATCGGGACAACTACGCCCTCTACTTGTCTGGAAATCGCAGGTGGCGCTGGCAATGCGAATGGATTGAATCTGGCTGTTGATCCTGCAACCAGCACATATAGCCAAAGGCTTTTCTTCTCGAACAATACGGCAGGCCAAAGCGCCACGATGTTAAATGATGGCGGCAATCTGCGTTTTTTTACGGGTGGTACCCCCGGTTCATCCTCCGGAACACACCAGATGACACTCACTTCTGCAGGTAACCTCGGTATCGGCACTACCACCCCCGCATCAAAATTAACAATAAATAACACCGCCTCTTTTTCTTCCGAATATACGATTGGTACTACAAGCGGCGCTATAGCTATTGACCTTGCGAACGGAAACAAGCAAACTATTACTCTTACAGGGAATGTTACATCTGTAACTTTTAGTAATTTAACGATAGCGAATTTTGTAATAAAAGTAAAACAACCTGCAAGCGGTGGACCATATACTGTTAGCGGTTGGGGGGCAAATGTGAAATGGTCAGGTGGAGCAACCCCTACGTTTTCCACAACAGCCAATGCCGAAGATATAATAACATGTTACTGCAATGGCACAAATATTTACTGCCAGGCTGCAATGGATTTCAAATAATTAATGAAAAAATAAATAAAAACCGGATGAAAAACAGAGTGATAAATAAGACAATTAGTTGTATGTTTTTTGTTCTTCTTGCTTCAGCATTTTCAATTGTTAAATCGGAGGTAAACTCATCCATGCGGGTTTTCTCCGCCGATCATACAAAAACAACCGGATATCTACCGGTAAAGGCTTGTTGTATGATGCCACCTGCCGCCCAATGTTTAACGGGGTGGCAGTATCGTAAAAAGATTACTATTGATCAAACTAAAGTTGATGCCAATCTGACTAATTTCCCTATATTAGTAAGTCTTTCAAGTTCAAATTTTAATTTTAGCAAAGCCCGCTCCGACGGATATGATATATGTTTTACTTCTTCAGATGGAACTACACTTTTGAAATATGAAAGAGAAAGACACGACCAAACTAATAGTTTAGCGGAATATTGGGTAAAAGTTCCTTCAGTTTCAGGAAC
>JAAXXA010000531.1 GCA_013334735.1 Bacteroidota bacterium | reverse complement strand
ATGCCTGACGCGGAAGGATTTTAAAACAATTATCAATAAACTGTTTATACTTACTAAAAGTGGTTCCTTTTAATATATAATTACCTCCGTAAGTTTCATCATTGAATACAGGATGTCCGATATATTTTAAATGAGTTCGTATCTGATGTGTGCGACCGGTTTCAAGCTGACATTCGATTAATGTTATATATCCAAAACGTTCTAAAACTTTATAGTGTGTTATAGCAGTGCGACCATAATCTCCGTCAGGAAAAACAGCCATTACTTTTCTGTCTTTCAGGCTACGCCCAATGTTTCCGGTTATTGTTCCTTCGTCTTCATCAAAATTTCCCCAAACAAGTGCATTATATTTTCGGGATATAGTGTGATTGAAAAATTCTTTAGCCAATTTTGCCTGAGCAAGCTCATTTTTTGCTACTACTAAAATACCTGATGTGTTTTTATCTATCCTGTGAAGCAAAAGTGGACGAACTTCAGTATCTGCTTTTTTTGAAGTTTGATTTTGAAAATGATAAATGAGGGCATTAACCAAAGTACCTGTAAAATTGCCAAAACCCGGATGTACTACCAATCCTGCTTCTTTGTTCACTAAAATAATATCATCATCTTCATAGATAATATTTATGGGAATATTTTCAGATATCAGTTCAAATTCTCTTGGTGGATGTGCAAGAACGATTGAAATTATATCGTTTGGCTTTACTTTATAATTGGATTTTACCGAATGTTCGTTTACAAGAATATTTCCTGCGCTTGCGGCATTTTGAACTTTGCTTCTTGAAACGCTTTCCAGGCGATCCATCAGAAACTTATCTATTCTGAGCAGCCCTTGCCCCTTGTCAACTACAATATGAAAATGTTCAAATAATTCCTGTTCTTCTTCGGGTACTTCGGTTTCTTCTTTCATAAAATGGCTACTCTAAAAACTGATTTTTTCTTTTTTGTTATTTCGACCGCTTATTAAGCGATAGAGTCGAAGTAAAAAGGAGAAATATATTTTAAATTATTGAATTAGATAACTCACTGCCTCTTCGATTCAGCTCAGTGTCAGTTCAATATGACAATATGAACTGATTAAAAGGTTTTAAGCTTATTTAACAATAATCAACTTGGTGAAATATTTAATGCTGTTGTCAGGAGAGTTAATATATAGCATATACATTCCGTTTTGTAAGTTTGAGATATTTATCTTCTCAACAAAATTTAAGTTACAAACCTCATTTCCAATTAAATCGCATATTCGTATTCTCAACTTGGAGTTATTTTTACTATCTGAAGAATTATAAATTATAGAAATATCTTCTCTTGAAGTAGGATTAGGATATATTTTAAATTTATCGGAATTGTCAGCAGTTTCATTTATTACGGCATATAAAGGCAGTTTTTTACCTAAAACCGGTCTGATCATTAAAGCGCCGGAATAATTAGTATTTTGCCATCCGTTACCTGTGTTAAAAAATATATTGTTATGCTCATCTCTACTGTTATCAAATCCTATATTCAGATTATCGTCGGTAAGTTGTTTCCACCCCACGTAAAATGTTCCGCTTATTGTCAATGGAGTTTCCAACCTATATGTGTAAAATTTATTAAGACTGTCCATATATGAAGGCTTAACGCCTATTTGTTCATATAAAATTTGATCTGGTTTGCTATTAGCATCGCTCCATACCATAAGATGAAAATACTGCTGGCTTGCATTATTAAGAGTACGGTTAAAAAACATTCTTACAGCTCTAAGAGTATCCGGATGGTTTAACGTAAACATGTATGCAAGGGTTGAATTTGCAGGGCTCAAACCATAACCTGCTTCAGGAACACCATCATCGTAAGCATAATAATTATAAAAATTTTGATTATAAATCACAGTATCGTTTTGTTTGAAAATAGGAATACTGATACCGGCATCAATAAAATGTTCAATTTTAAAATACGTGCTATCTTCCGTTGATAAAGGGAATGAAAAATCTACAGGTGGTTTAGCGTGTGGTTGATAATCCTGATAACCGTTTGTTGTGAATGGATATATATTATAACTTCCTCCATTGTATGTATGTATTAAATTTTCTGTCGCATCATAAATATCATATTTGTAACTCGAATAATAAAGTACGTCATCCATATTTGCAATTTTTATGCGCAGAGTATCCTCTATTTCTCCTGATGGATTTGTATTAAACTGAGTCCAAGGCATTGAATAATAATTTTTTAGCATCGAAGGTGCAGGTTCAACAAATGCAACATCTTTGTAAATACTGTCAGCTTTATTGCGATCCTTATCAAGATAAACATAATCAATATTCCATTGGTCAACATTTCCTGCCCAACTCGGTAAATTGTTAATGGCAAGGCTTGAATAATTATAAAAACGGAAACGAAAACCTTTATGAAAATATTTAGCGCTATCAACATGTATCGTTACCTGCTTAAACCACATTCCTGTCTGTGTATGAAACTCAGCAAGAGTAAGCCCGGGAGAACTCCAAATATAATTCCATTCATCTGCATCAGGAGAGTAGAACTCAAGCACGAGAGAATCTTCTTCTTCGGGAGCGTTTCCAATACCTTGCGGCTGATAATAAAAACTAAAGTAAACGGAATCGCTGATATTCAATTTATCAGGACTAATTCCAAAAACAGAATCGAGCCTGATAGGATTTGAAGTAAGTGTATCAGCTGCAAAGCCATACGAATTAGCATCGCTATACAATGCGCCTGTATCATTAAGGGCATCAAAAGTTGCTACTCCCACAGTAATTGGTAAATATGAATATGATGTATTGATAAAAACATTTTTATCAGCCCATAAACTATCATTTGGGAAAATACTTTTACCGGAAAAATCATCAAAAAATGGAATTGTAAGCATTGAGCTTTTTGAATGTTTTAAATAATTTATTTTTTTTTCGGACTGAATA
>JAAXXA010000050.1:5796-11020 GCA_013334735.1 Bacteroidota bacterium | reverse complement strand
TATACGCAGATTAGTCTTTTATACAACGGAGCGAAAAGCCGTAAGCCTTATCGTGGATATTTGTTATGCAACTGGAGCTACTGTCGAAACGCAGATCAAGACCAAAGTCAGAGGTATTCTGTGTACTACTCCAGTATAGTCCTAGTGAACCGCG
This sequence comes from Bacteroidota bacterium, assembly GCA_013334735.1. GTDB lineage: Bacteria > Bacteroidota > Bacteroidia > Bacteroidales > CG2-30-32-10 > JAAXXA01. The sequence continues at coordinate 10,866 of JAAXXA010000050.1, read as the reverse complement.
ATTGTTTACTGCCCCATTTGCGCTATTAAGAATACCTGCAGCATGAATTTTTAATACATCAGCATAAGTTTCGTTATAATCATCCCAACCTCCGCTTTGTCCATTTGCATCGGTATTAAGCCATTCAGTATGGGTAGGGATACGCCAGCCTGTACCAAGTTCAATGGTGCAGGGGTCTTTAGCCGGATCCCAACCTGTATATGTATAATCATTTGATGAACTCCATGAACTCGGTGTAAGAGAACCATCATTTTTATATCCTTGTTTGCGGTTAAACTGCCAATACCAACCTGCAGAAGCATCAGTAGCATCGGTAGCAGAAGCTGCCTGATTAGTTGAGCCTAAGTTTTGAGTTATCCAGCATTTACTTTCACCCGATAGGCTTGTTGTTACAGTTCCATAGCTTACTGTCTTTGTTACAGGCGCTACAGCACCGCTGGTGTGGTTGATTGTTAAAGCACAGCCACAAGAAAAAGTAGTAGAAGTAGTTATTATCACATCATCAGTTGAAGCGGTACAAGGTGAATTAGAAATAGTCCATCGCAGTGTAGCTGTCGCGGGTACAGCTAATCCAGTTACTCCTGATGTAGCAGAACTTGGGGTAGTAATGGTGGGTGTGCCGGAAACCAATGACCATGAACCCGTTCCTACTGATGGCGCATTACCGGCTAATGTTGTAGTGTTTGCATTGCATGTCAGATATATATCAGAGCCTGCATTTGCAACAGTTGGGTTTCTATTAAATATAACATTGACATCATCGGTTGATGTTGTACATGTTGAATTAGATATCGTCCAACGTAAAGTATATGATTCTCCTGCTGTTCCTGAAAATGTAGAGTTTGAGCTTGATGGAGATGTAATATTACCGCCCGTACCGCTTATAATAGACCATGCGCCTGTTCCGACACTTGGGGTATTTGCAGCGAGTGTAACTGTGGTTAAAGCGCAAGTGGCTGCACCAGTTTGATCTGTACCTGCAGATGCAACAGTTGGGTTTTTATTAAATGTAATATTCATAACATCGTATGATGATGCACATAAAGAATTAGATATAGTCCAACGTAAAGTATATGATGATCCGGCTGTTCCTGAAAATGTAGAGGTCGGACTTGATGGAGAAGTAATGTTACCACCTGTTCCGCTTACAATAGACCATGCGCCTGTACCTACACTAGGCGTATTTGCTGCAAGAGTAAGTGTTGTTAAACCGCATGTGGCTGCATCTGTTTGATCTGGACCTGCATTGGCAGTTGTTGGGGGTGTATTTACAGTAAGGGCATAAGCCGAAGAAGATGTACCGTTTCCGCAAATATTGGAACCGTAAACAGTTAAATTTCCGGATGTTGCAGTTTCGGAAAAATTTGCAGTGATAGAATTGGTATTACTCCCTGTAGCAATAGAAAATCCTGCACCTGTATAAGTCCATACATAATCTGTTGCTCCTGTAATAGCAGGAATATAATAAGCCACTCCGTTCTGACTATAGCAAACAGGTGTTGTGCCTGTAATGGCTGATGATGCTCCCGGTAGTTGGCAACCGATGCAGCCAAAAGCAACCCAAGTGGAGGTGGTAGAATTATATCCTTCGTAACACATAGTGGTAGTGTTGAAGATTAAAAGAGATAAAGGAATGGGCGCTGCTATGGCATCACGCTCAGCAGTTGTCATACGGTTTATAAGAACTCCCTGTGAAATACCGCTTACATCAAGCATTGTTGAATTATCGGCAGCAGCGCCGGTAGTATTAATGGCTATGCCTTGAGCAACACAATTAACAATTGATAATTGATAATTGATAAATAATAAAATATATGCAAAGATTTTTGTGATTTTTAAAATTTTCATTTTTTTCATCTTAAATATATTGTATCTAAAGTTTTGTATTATTAATCATTTATTTTAATATAGCAAGCAAAAGCAAATGTATTATGTTTTTTTTATTTTGTATTACATAAAAGGCACATACAAAAGTATAAAAAATATTTATAACTACTTAACCTATCGCAAGATATTTAATTAAAACAGTTTCTTAAATTTATTTATTTGCTACGTCAACTAAAATTTAAAATTCCATGTAACAGAAGGCATAATTGGGAAAAGTGATACTTGTTTTGCTTGAGTGTCAATATTGTATTCACTAGCGCTTCCTTTTGTATCAAAGTAAATATAGTAGGGATTGTACCTGTTGTAAAGATTGTAAACTGAAAAGTTCCAACTCGATTCATATTTTTTTCTTTTTTTACCTGTATAAGAAGCGGAAACATCTAAACGATGATAAGAAGGCATTCTAAAAGAATTACGCGCTCCATATTCATTAACAACATTTCCATCAATAATAAATCTGGATACAGGCAAAGTCATAGCATTTCCGGTAGCGTAAACCCATAAAGCCGAAAAAGTCCATTTACTGTTAAACTGATACGAAAGAATAAAAGAAACATCATGGCGACGGTCGTATTTTGCCCAATATTCTTTTCCAAGATTAATTTCGGGAAACTTCTTTTTTGTCCACGACAGCGTGTAACCTGCCCAACCTGTCCATTTTCCTGTACGTTTATTTATAAAAAATTCACAACCATAGGACCATCCTCTGCCAAAAGTAAAATTATTGTCGGTATTATTTTTTAAATTGTCTTCGGGTAATGAACCTTCCTTAAATTCTATCTGGTTTTTCATATCCTTGTAATATCCTTCAACTGAGGCTTCAAACATATTATTTTTAAAATTTCGGAAATACCCGAGTGAATATTGAGTTCCAAATTGTGGTTTTACAATTTCCGAACTTGGAACCCATATATCGGTTGGTAAAGTAACAGCGGTTACGGAAGCAAGATGAATATATTGATAATTTTGAGTGAAAGAAGCTTTTAATGACGAAAATTCATTCAAGCCAAATCGCGCGCTTAACCTTGGTTCAAGATGATTGTATGTTGTTATTTTTTGAAATTTATCGTAATGAATTGTATCGGTTGTTATTCCTGAAGCATTTTTTATATAACGATCAAAGGGGCCGATTGGTTCAAAAAAAGTATATCTCAAGCCTGCATTAATTTTTATTCTGCTGTTTAATTCAAAATTATCATTAACGTAAAAAGCAATATCGTTAGAATAAAGTTTTACTTTTTTACCAAGATCTAAATTAATACCACCGGTTTTTGCAGTTGCATTGTTTGGTGTAAAAGTATGGAATGTGTAAGTGCCTCCAAATTTAATATTATGATTAATATTAGGGAAATAACTAAAATCACATTTCGCGTTATAATCAGTAATTCCGGAATAAAGAGAAATATCGTACTCGCTTTGATTTGCAGTAAATTCAAATTTGTAATCACTGAAAATTATTGAAGTATTCAGGAAAAGCTTAGGGTCAAAAACATGATTCCATCTGAAAGATGAAGTAGCATTTCCCCATGATATAGTATTTTTAAATGTTATATCCTTTTGATTCATCGAAAAAATATCTCTTCCAAAATAACCGCTAAGGAAAATATGGTCTTTATCGCTTAGCTTATAATTTGCTTTTGTATTAACATCATAAAAGTAATATCCTGTTCCTTTAAATGGAGAGGACTTGCTTACAAAAGGTTTGATTAAAAGGTCAATATATGTTCTTCTGGCAGAAATAATAAATGAACTTGTGTCTTTTTTTATCGGACCCTGAATTGTAAATCTTGTCGAAATAACACCTATTCCACCGTCAATTTGAAACTTTTTCGAATTACCTTCTTTCATGTTAATATCAACTACCGAAGCTAATCGTCCTCCATAATTTGCCGGCATACCCGCTTTTGTAAGCTCAATATCCTTAACAGCATCTCCATTAAAAATTGAAAAAAAACCAAAAAGGTGAGAAACATTATATACTACTGCTTCATCCAATAGAATAAGGTTTTGATCGGGACCTCCACCGCGTACATAAAAGCTGCTGTTTCCTTCTCCTGAACTTTGGACTCCCGGAGTAAGTTGTATGGTTTTTAACACATCTACCTCTCCCATGAAAGCAGGCAGCGTTTTAATCTTTTCAATTTCAAGCTGTACTTTCCCCATATCCGTACTTGAAGTATTTTTGTTTTCCTTTTCACCGGTAACTACAATTTCCTTTTTTGTGATTATGCTTTTTTGAAGATTAATTGTAGTTTTAATGTTTTTCGAAATATTAACATTTTCATAATATCCAACGTAACCAATATAAGAAACTGCTAATGTAAATGATCCATTTTCGACTGAAATTACAAAATACCCATATTGGTTAGTTTGAGTACCTTTCATTGTTTCTTTAATAAATACATTAGCTCCTATTAAATATTCTCCGGTTAATGAATCTTTAACATATCCACTTATTGTATATTTTACCTGATGCTGACCAAAGGCAGTAATAATCAAAAAAACGCATAGTATAAGAAATATTAATCTTTTGATCATTTTAATAAAAATTTATTCTTTTCAGTTACTATATTAGTGTCAAATAGCCACCACGTATTTCATATATTTTAAACTACCAAAGGTAATTTTCTTTGTGAACTTAGCAAAAAAATTTCGCGAACGTATTTGGGAAAAATTATTGAGATGAATAAAATTTAAAATATAATTAATTCATATCTGTATAATCTATAATTAAAGCTGTCGGCATATATTTGTTTTTTTTACATTTATGACCGTTTCATATTTTTTTTATCTTTGCGCCGGTTTAAAAAAGTATTATGGAATACATTTTATCATTTTTATATACTGTCTTTTTTATTTTCATTTTTTATAAGATTCCTTTTTATACTGTAAAAGGACTGTCTATACGAGGGCTTTCAGCTATATTTATATTGAAAATTGTAGCAGGTATTGGTATGAGTTGGCTTTATACTTATTATTATACAGATAGAAACACGGCAGATATTTTTAAATATTTCGATGATAGTAAAGTAATGTTTGATGCATTATTTGATAAACCTTTAGATTATTTAAGCATGATTACAGGAATAGGAAACGATAGTAATTATTTTAATGAGCATTATTATAAAGTAATGAACAACTGGTATCGGATATATGAAAGTAACTTATACAATGAAAGCCATA
>JAAXXA010000050.1:0-5786 GCA_013334735.1 Bacteroidota bacterium | reverse complement strand
CAGGTTTAATGCAATTATTCGAATATTTTCTTTTGGATATTACAATGTACATACTGTATTTATTTGCTTCTTATCGTTAACAGGATTGCTTGCAATGTATAAGATTGCATCAAATTTTATTAAAGGAAAAAGTAAAGAACTTATTTTAGGTGTTTTTTTATTGCCATCAGTGATTTTCTGGGGATCGGGTGTTTTAAAAGAAGGTTTGCTTTTTTTTGGACTGGGGATGCTTGTTTATAATTTCAGAAAAATTTCAATAAAATTTGGTTTTATTTCATTATTATGGATATTAGCTTGTTGTCTCCTATTATTTTACACAAAATTCTATATTTTTATAATAACAATCCCAATTTTAATTTCACATTTTTGGGTTGTAAAAACTAATAATTCATATTCTCTTTTAAAATATTTAGCTGTCTTTGCCTTGTTTCTTGTAGCCGGATTAAATTTGCATTATGTTTTTAATGGTTTTGATTTTTTAGATATATTAGTTACCAAGCAAAGAGATTTTATAGAACTTGCAAAATCCATGAATTCGGGAAGTCTGATAAATATTAAATTGTTAACTCCTGATATCTGGAGTTTCCTGATAAATGCACCTTTGGCATTTTTTAACACATTTATGCGCCCGTTTATATTTGAAGCAGATTCAATTCTTATATTGATGGCGGCTCTTGAAAATCTTTTTATTTTGATAATTACGTTATTAGCACTATTCTTTTTTGATTTTCGCAATATAAATAAAAATAATTTTTATGCATGCGCATTTTCAGTGATTTTACTATTCATTCTTATTGGACTTATTACACCAGTTATGGGGGCAATGGTAAGATATAAAGTCCCCGCATTGCCATTTCTGATGATATTGCTAATTATGCTTATTGATAAAGAAAAAATGATAAAAAAGATGCCTTTTTTGAAATTTCTTAAAGAAGAGTGAATTGGCTTTGAACAAAAAAAAATACATTTTTAATGTAGGTAATCAGTAATAGGTAATCGGTATTCAGTAATTGGCACTTGGGCTCCGCTCAGTGTTAGAAACAGTAATCGGTTTTCTGTAATCAGTTAAATGGTCAAATAATGTTTGCCGGTTGATAATTGTTTGTTAGAAAAAAGTAAAAATTTAAAACATTTTTATAAAATGCCAATAAAAAGAATTTTTGATATTCTCCCACGTTATAAAAAATTATGGCCAGAAAAGAAAGATATGCTGGCAGGGAAAGATAATGGCGTATGGGTAAAATTTAGCATTGATGATACAATAGAAAAAGTCAATAATATAAGTTATGGCTTGCTGTCGTTGGGTGTTAAAAAAGGCGATAAGATTGCTTCAATTACTTTTAATCGTCCTGAATGGAATTTTATTGATATGGGTATTCAACAGCTTGGCGCTATTCATATTCCCATTTACCCTACTATAAGCGACAAAGATTACAATTATATTCTTAAACACGCGGAGGTAAACTATATTTTTGTAGCAGGCGAGGAAATGTATAGAAGGATAGCTCATGTTATACCAGAAATCCCATCACTTAAAACAGTTTATACTTTTAAAAACCTGCATGGATTTGAACATCTTAACGAACTTATCGAACTTGGAGCTAATAATCAGGCACCAGATGAACTAAAATTGATAAAAGATTCTATTACCGAAGATGATATAGCAACAATCATATATACTTCAGGAACAACAGATTTTCCAAAAGGAGTAGTGTTATTGCATCGTAACATAATTAGTAATTTTATTACCGTATCTCATATTCCTCCCGTTTATCCTGATTCAAGAGCATTGAGTTTTCTTCCGTTATGTCATATTTACGAAAGGATGCTTAATTATATGTATTTATATCTAGGGATATCGGTATATTACTGCGATAATATAGCAAATGTTTCAGATTATCTTAAAGAAGCAAAACCAACTATTATGGGAACCGTTCCCCGTTTGTTGGAGAAAATTTACGATAAAATAATAGCGCAAGGTCGCAAGCTAAAAGGTTTGAAAAAAATAATATTTTTTTGGGCGCTGCATATAGGACGCATTTATGAATTAAATGGCGCAAACGGATGGTATTATCAACTTAGATTAAAAGTTGCGCGTAAGCTCGTTTTTTCTAAATGGAAAGAAGTTTTTGGCGGTAATTTGGATATAATAGTATCGGGGGGTGCTGCTATTTCTCCAAATCTTTGTAAAATATTCTGGGCAGTTGGATTTAGGGTAATGGAAGGCTATGGGTTAACAGAAACATCACCTGTAATTGCAGTAAATACTTTTGACCCCGGATGTATTAAATTTGGCACAGTAGGACCTGTATTACCCGGAATTAATGTTAAAATTGCAGATGATGGTGAAATTTTAGTAAAAAGCCCCGGTTTAATGAAAGAATATTTCAAAGAGCCCGAAATGACTAAAGAAGCTGTTGATAACGAAGGATGGTTTCATACAGGGGATATGGGGCAATTTGACGAACATGGGTTACTAAAAATTACAGGAAGGAAAAAAGAGATTTTTAAGACTTCTTTCGGAAAATACATCGCGCCACAAATGATTGAAAATAAATTCAAGGAATCGCCTTTTATTGAAAACATTATTGCACTTGGCGAAAATCAAAAATTTGCAGCTGCCATTATTGTACCCGATTTTAATCATTTACATATCTGGTGCAACAGAAAAGGTATTGAATATACTAATAATACAGAAATAATTGCATTACCAAGAATAAAAAAGCGATTCTTAAAAGAGGTAAAAAAGCTTAATGAACATTTTGGCGATTCTGAAAAAATTATGAAATTTGAAATGGTTGACACCGATTGGACAATAGAATCGGGAGAACTTACAGCTACTCTCAAGCTCAGAAGAACATTTATAAATGTAAAATATGCCGAATTAATAAATAAGTTGTTTGTTTGATAAATAAGAGTATGGAGTGCGAAGAATTTATCAGAAAATACAATAATGAGATTCAGGGTTAAAGCCCGTTACACTTCATTATCACACAACTCCGCCATAGCTTCGACTCCACTTAGCTACCAAAGGCGAAGATAAAACGATAACAATACCAACCATGGCTTTAGCCCTGAATAAAACCAATTAATCCTTAACAAACATTCTTGTTAAAAACACATTGTCTTTATTCACTAATTTAACTAAGTAATTACCGTTTGCCAATTCATTAACAGGTAATGATAAGGAACTCTTTCCTGCTGAAATATTATTCTTTGCAGAATACACAATCTTTCCCTGAATATCAACAATGGAAATTGTAATTTGATCTTCGATATCACTATTAATATCTAAATTTAAAATGCTACTTGCCGGAACAGGGTAGAGGTTTGCAATATAATAAGTAGAGTTAACAGGTGTTATTTCCTGTATTCCAAAAGGTAAACAGTCGTTTACTTTTGAAATATATTGTTTGCGTCCGTTTGCGCGGGCATCTGTCCAAGCGCTGAAAACATAACAATTAGTTCGTGTAGAAGTTGAATAATCGCCAACAAATACAGATTTCCCTATTGCAGCAAAATCAGTAATACCATTGCTTACCTTCAGTGGAAATCCAAAATTCTGCCCAAAGTTGGAAGAAGACAAAATATAATATTGCGATTTTTTATCGCCGGCAAGTACATTGGCTGAAATAGTAACCCTGTTGTTTTTAGCTGAAATTGTAGGCATGAAAACATTATTACCAAATTTTGTAGAAAGGTCTAATGGAGCGCTCCATGTAATACCGCCATCAGTTGATTTTGAATAATACGCTTTAGGGAATGTTCCTGAAATAAAGTCGTTCCAAACAATATGTAAATTATTTGAACCATCTATAGCCAATGAAGGAGCTGCATTTTCGCGGTCGTTTAGAAATTTAGTTGATTGCGGGAAAACAGATGTGCAATTTGCTATATTATGAGTAGCTGAAAAGCTTTGCGCTCCATTGGATGACGAAACATGTAATATTTTATTATACATAATATCAGCAAAAGTATAATGCAAAACGCCATTACCGTCCACCATAAGATTACTTAATTGCCCATTTCCGGCATAAGCTTTTACTTCAGCCGAAAATGCAGTTGCTGAAGGAGCTTTTGTTTTAACTTTAAGTCCTGTATTAAGTGTATTATATGGGTAATTAATATATCCTACATATAATTTATTAGCGTTTGATCCATTTGAAAAATCAACGGCTAACCAATTTCTATCGCATATTCCGTCATAGTAGTTATGTACAACCTGTTGCGTTCCATATTTAAGTTTACCTCTTCCCCAGAAATGATCACTGCCTGATTGTAAAGTAAAAGATTGACCATTATTGGTTGATGTTGCCCAATATGAAGCCCATACTAAAGAATCCATATAGTTTGTCAGACTAGGATTCGCTAATAAATAAATCCATGTACAATATAAATTTCCTGTTTTATCGAAAGTTAAAAGTATGTCGCCGCCACCTGCAACTACGTGACCGGGATAATCAGAACTTATATTTAATGTTGAATTAAATGAACTTAACTGCCATGAATTTCCAAAATCAGATGATTTATACACTTTAAAAGTTACTCCTGATGTAGAAGTTTGCATAAATCCTATAACCATTTTTGAAGAATCTAAAGGGTTTATGGCTATTTGCGCTTCGCCTTCGTCAATAGTGGAATTGGTACTTGTAGATACTTTTAAATCGTATGTTTGAGCGAATACGCAAGTTAAATTTAAGAAAAGAAAAAAAGCTAATACGGCTTTAACGGAATTGAATAATTTTTTAGTTTTCATTTTGAATTATTATTTTTTGTTTAAAGAATCTAATTTTTGTTTATACACAGGTAATAATTTTTCTTCAACACTGTAATCAATACCCTTTTTTCTGAAATAATTGATGCTGTCTTCTCTTGTAGAAAGCACAGGCATTGCTCCATTATCGTCCATTTTTACCTGATGCGTATCTTTTGCGCATTTACAGGCAGATAAAATTATTATAAAGCCCAATATAATGATGTGTTTCATTTATTTTATTTTTTGCGAATTTATTAATATTCGGTAAATAATACAAGTGAAAAAATTACGAATTACGAATTACGAATTAACAATTACGATACCCGTAATTTGCAATTCGTAATTCTTAATTGAACATTCGTAATTGACTCTAATTATTTCCTTATCATCAATACCACGTTCTCCACATGTTGTGTATGAGGGAACATATCAAACGACTGAGATTTTGTTAATGTATATTTTTCTGAAAGAATCTCGATGTCTCTTGCCTGTGTGGCAGGATTGCAGCTTACGTAAACAATTTTTTCAGGGACAATTTCCAAAAGTTGTTGTACTACATCTTTGTGCATTCCGCTACGCGGTGGATCTGTAATCACAACATCAGGCGCTCCGTTTGCCTCGATAAATGAGCTGTTCAGCACTTTTGCCATATCTCCGGAAAAGAAAAAAGTATTTATAAAACCATTTATTCGTGAATTTTCCAAAGCATCGTTTACGGCCGAGTCAATATATTCGATACCTACAACTTTTTTTGCCGAAGCAGCTACAAAGTTTGCAATAGTGCCTGTTCCGGTGTAAAGATCATATACAGTTTCAGTTCCGTTTAATGAAGCAAATTCAAAAACCGTTTTGTAAAGTTCATAAGCCTGTATCGAATTAGTTTGAAAAAAAGAAACCGGACCTATCTTGAATTGCAGATCTCCCATCTTTTCGATAATGTACGGATTGCCTTTGTAGCATTGTATTTCGAGATCGGAAATAATATCATTGCATTTTGGATTTATAACGTACATTATGGAAGTGATTTCGG
>JAAXXA010000530.1 GCA_013334735.1 Bacteroidota bacterium | reverse complement strand
TATCAGTATCAATTGGTTTGTAATGGTTAAGCCCTGCCTTATATTTATACATTAATATTTTTTTACATTTTTGATTTATTAAATCAGATGAAATGACAGAGCTGTCAATGGCAGTCCTGATTCTTGCAACAGCTTCAGATATACTTTCAGGAATAAGAAGTATATCATTGCCTGCCATCAAAGCTTTTAGCTCGGCTGTTCCATTTTTGTGATTAGCGCTGACGCCTTTCATATCCAGCGCATCGGTAAATACCAAGCCTTTAAAGCCCATTTTCTTTTTAAGCAAATCTGTAATAATTGTTTTTGAGAGACTGGAGATACTCATTCCTGAAGGATCAAGCGCCGGAACATTAAGGTGTGCAACCATTACAGAGCTTACGTTGTTTTTAATAAGTTCATTAAAAGGATATAAATCGAGAGAATCTATCACTCTTTTTGAATGTTTAATAGTAGGTAAACCAAAATGCGAATCGGTATCTGTGTCGCCATGACCGGGGAAATGCTTGGCGCATGCAAGTACTCCAACCGATTGCATTCCCTTCATATAAGCGACTCCTTTTTTTGCTACATTATATTTATTTTCACCAAATGATCGGCTGTTTATAACAGGATTTCTTGGATTACTATTAATATCCACAACTGGTGCAAAATTCATATTTATGCCTAAGCGCTTACATTCCCTGCCTATTTCTTTACCCATTTGAAAAATAAGGCTATCGTAACGAATAGCTCCAAGCGTTATCTGGCGAGGGAAAGAGGGTGTGCTGTCGAGCCTCATACCAAGACCCCATTCTCCATCAATGGCAATAAGAAGAGGGATGTTAGCATTTTGCTGAAAACGATTTGTCCAATTAGCTTCTCTCACAGGACCTCCTTTAAAAAAAGCTACTCCTCCTACTTTGTAATCGCATATCAATTTTGCAAGATTTTCATAATATTTTTTATCGCCATTTGATGATGCTTTCACCATAAAAAGCTGCCCTATTCTTTCATCGGAAGACATAGTCTTAAACACCGAATCAATCCACAATGTCTCTGATAGCGAAGTTTGAGCTTTAACAAAAGTGAAAGGCAATAAAAGCAACAGAAAAAAAATGTAAAGGAAATTTATTTTTTTAATCATATTATTTTTTAGTCATTCATTAAAATTATGATGCGCAACTTTTTGCTATTAGCTTATATAACTAATGTTACGCAAATATAATAAAAAAGAGATTCCTCATTCCGCTAAGCTCCAATCGGAATGACACTGTTGCCTGTTGAGGAACGTATCCGTAATAAACCTGTCATTCCGAACGATAGAGAGGAATCTCTTTAAAAAGATACTGTTATTTATAAATAAATTTTATTCGCCATGGCGAATTGCGTAACATCAGTTATTAAAAAATTTGAGACAAATTTACACTTTTTTTTAAACTATAAGTTAGAATGAAAATAGACATATCATTATTTGTAAAACCATTAACTTAGTTTCATATTGTACTAAAAACGGGATAAATTGTCGCATTTTATGAATACAAAAAGGTATATAGGTATTCGGTATAACGAAGTGCCGGTTATACTCATATACCTTATACCCTATACCCTTATACCTTATACCTTATACCCTATACCCTATACCCTATACCCTTATACCTTATACCTTATACCTTATACCTTATACCCTTATACCTTATACCATATACCTTATACCATATACCTTATACCAGAAACTCAAATGTAATAATTTACACCGTGCAAAGTATAATTGATTCGGCGATAAATTAAATACTAAATTATAAAATAACTATTTTTACAGAAAAAATCCCAAAGCTATGAACCCTTTTTGGATGCAGGTAATAATTCAGACAACCCTTCAGCATAAGAAAAAAAATGTAAAGAATAATAACTCATTTTCCAATTATGAATTGGCAAAAGGTTTATGGAAATTCAGAATAACTATTATCCGGCATTTTAAAGATGTTTTATTAATTACTCTTGGAATTTTTTCAGCTACCTTTGGTTTCAAAGGCTTTCTATTAACTAATCATTTTATTGATGGAGGCGCAACAGGCATATCATTGCTTATTTCTGCATTAACGGAAACCCCTCTTTATATTTTAATCATTTGCGTAAACATTCCTTTTATTCTACTTGGTTATAAAGTAATAAGCAAACAGTTTGCCTTTAAAACAGCATTAGCAATCGCGGGACTTTCAATTTGCCTTGCTACTGTTAACTTTCCAAACGTAACGAATGATAATTTATTAGTTGCTGTTTTTGGCGGCTTTTTTTTAGGGGCGGGAATCGGACTTTCGGTCAGAGGCGGTGCGGTGATTGATGGAACAGAAGTTCTTGCTATTTTTTTAAGTCGTAAATTTGGGACAACTATCGGCGACATTATCATAGTATTTAATGTTATCATATTTGCGGCAGCAGCTTATTTTCTTGGGGTGGAAATTGCGCTTTACTCAATGATTACATATTTGTCCGCATCAAAAACCCTTGATTTCATAGTAGAAGGTATTGAAGAATACATCGGAGTTACTGTTGTATCATCACATAGCGAAGAAATCAGACAAATGACAATAGATAAGATGGGTAGAGGTGTAACCATTTATAAAGGAAAAGGTGGATATGGCAAACACGGTGAAACCAGAGAACTTGATATTATTTTTACAGTAATAACCCGCCTTGAACTAAATAAATTAAAAATTGAAATACAAAAGATTGACCAAAATGCCTTTATTGTAATGAATAGCGTAAAAGATACTAAAGGAGGTATGATAAAAAAAAGATCTTTGAAACATTAATATATGAAATATCAATCGTTCACTTTTCTATAAATTAAAACACTCCTAAATAATAAAAATAATAAAATAATTATAAAAGCGCTATAACTCACGGCAGCCGCAGTAATTATAGTGGAGTTATAATAATAAAACCGCA
>JAAXXA010000049.1 GCA_013334735.1 Bacteroidota bacterium | reverse complement strand
ACTGCCGATTTTGTTACTACCGAAGATGGAACAGGCATTGTTCATATCGCGCCAAGCTTTGGGGCAGACGACTTTAAAGTAGGTAAGCAAAATGGTATTGGTTCTCTTACTTTGGTTGACAGACAAGGAAAATTTGTTGAGACAATGGGCGAGTTTGCCGGAAGATTTGTAAAAACAGAATACGATCCGAATTATAATACTGAAACAGATAATAGTGTTGATGTTGATATCGTCATTAAATTAAAAAAAGAAAATAAGTGCTTTAAAGCAGAAAAATACGAACACTCGTATCCGCATTGCTGGAGAACCGACAAACCTATTCTTTACTATCCCTTGGATTCGTGGTTTATTAAAACTACTGCCGTTAAAGAACGAATGATCGAATTAAACCGCACCATTAATTGGAAACCTGAAAGTACCGGTACCGGTCGTTTTGGAAATTGGCTCGAAAATTTAGTTGACTGGAATCTCTCGCGTTCCAGGTATTGGGGCGTTCCTATTCCAATATGGATTACAGAGGATAAATCAGAGCTTATTTGCATCAGTTCAGTTGAAGAACTGAAGAAAGAAATAAGTAAATCTGTTAATGCAGGATTTATGAATAATAATCCACTCGAAACATTTATTCCTGCCGATTATTCTATTGAAAATTACTTAAAATTTGATATTCACAGACCTTATGTTGATGAAATAGTTCTTGTTTCTCCATCGGGTAAAAAAATGCTTAGAGAACCCGACCTTATTGATGTATGGTTCGATTCAGGTGCCATGCCTTATGCTCAGTTCCATTATCCGTTTGAAAACAAGGAAAATCTAAATGAATATTTTCCGGCCGATTTTATTGCCGAAGGCGTTGATCAAACAAGAGGATGGTTCTTTACATTACATGCTATTGCTACCATGTTGTTCGATTCAGTTGCATACAAAACTGTTGTTTCCAATGGTTTGGTATTAGATAAGAACGGAAATAAAATGTCGAAAAGGCTTGGTAATGGTGTTGATCCATTTGAAACAATTGAAAAATTCGGTCCCGATGCTACAAGGTGGTATATGATAACAAATTCTCAGCCTTGGGATAATCTTAAATTTGATGTTGAAGGAATAGGAGAGGTGCAGCGAAAATTTTTCGGAACACTTTATAATACTTATGCTTTCTTTGCTATTTATGCAAACATTGATGGCTTTTGTTATTCCGAACAGGAGATACCTTTAGAAAAACGCCCCGAAATTGACAGGTGGATTATTTCGCAATTAAATTCATTAATTATAGTTGTTGATGAATTTTATGCTGATTTTGAACCGACAAAAGCAGGACGGGCGTTACAGGAGTTTGTTGATGAGCACTTGAGTAATTGGTATGTACGCCTTTGCAGAAGACGTTTCTGGAAAGGAGATTATACTGAAGATAAAATTGCAGCTTATCAAACATTATATACTTGTCTTGAAGTTTTATCGCAACTTGCATCCCCGATTGCTCCTTTTTTCATGGAAAAACTTTATATTGATCTTAATACAGTCAGCAAAAGGCAAAAATATGCTTCAGTTCATCTTAGCGATTTTCCTGTTGCCAATGAAAAATTGATAGATAAAAACCTTGAAGAACGAATGCAGATTGCTCAAAACATATCTTCTATGGTTTTATCTCTTCGTAAAAAAGTTAACATCCGTGTACGCCAACCTTTGGGGAAAATTCTGATCCCAACACTTGATATTAAACTTCAAAAACAGTTGGAAGCAGTTAAAAAACTTATTCTTTCCGAAGTAAATGTTAAAGAAATTGAATTTGTTACCGATGATTCTGGCATACTTGTTAAAAAAATAAAACCTAATTTTAAAACTCTGGGGCCCAAATATGGCAAGAGCATGAAGCAAATATCATCAGCTATTTTAGAGTTTTCGCAATCAGATATTAATAAAATTGAGCATGATGGAACGTATTTGTTAAATATTGATAAAGATAAATTTGAAATTCTTTTATCGGATGTGGAAATTATTTCTGAAGATATTCCCGGTTGGTTGGTAACAAGTATGGGAAGCCTCACGGTTGCCCTTGATATTACTATTGATGAACAACTAAAGGAAGAAGGTATTGCGCGTGAACTTATCAACAGAATTCAAAATATAAGAAAAAATAGTAATTTTGAAGTAACTGATAAGATTTTTATTGAAGTAGAAAAACAAGAAAAAATAAATTCGGCTATTGTTAATAATATTTCGTATATTTGTACAGAAACTTTAGCCGTATCGCTCGAATTAATTGATAAGATAGATTCTCTTAACATTATTGACGTGGAATTGGTTGAAGGTATTACTTCGAGAATAATTATTAATAAAGTAATTAATTAAACATTTATACTTTAATTTTAACGAGAATAATAACTATAACAATAATAACATTATGGAAACTGTTAAAAAAATTGCTCAGCAACCTGTAGAAAAAGTGAAATATTCTGATGAAGAGTTGCAGGAGTTTAAAGAAATAATTTTAAATAAACTGAAAGAATCTAAGAATGCTCTCGCTATTCTTACCGAAGCATACACTACCAAAAATGATCACGATACTAACGATACTTCTCCTACATTTAAGGTGCTTGAAGAAGGATCCAATGTCCTTTCTAAAGAAGAAAACGGACAACTTGCCGGAAGACAACAAAAATTTATCCGCGATTTGGAAAATGCTCTTTTGCGTATCGAAAATAAAACTTATGGAATTTGCCGTGTAACTGGCAAATTAATACCCAAAGAACGTTTAAAAGTTGTTCCTCATGCTACAATGAGCATAGAAGCAAAGCTTAATCAGCAAAAAATTAACAAATAATTGTTCCCGTAATTCGTATTTACTAATTCGTAATTGTTAATTCGTAATTCGTAATTTATTTCCGTGCTTAAAAAATCTCTTTTTATCATTTTAATGGTTCTGCTTTTAGACCAGATTCTTAAATTCTGGATAAAGACTAATATGTTCATTGGTCAGGAGTACCATGTGTTTGGAAATTGGTTTATAATTCATTTTACCGAAAATAATGGTATGGCTTTCGGGATGGAATTTGGAGGAAACTGGGGCAAACTTATTCTTAGCGTTTTTAGAATTATTGCTGTTATAGCTATTGGATGGTATTTGATTAAAATAACTAAAAAAAATGTTTCCTTTGGTTTTGTTTTGAGCCTTTCGCTAATTTTTGCCGGTGCTGTAGGCAATATAATAGATAGCGCTTTTTATGGACTTTTGTTTAACGACAGCTATTTTCAGGTAGCTGAATTTCTTCCAAAAGAAGGAGGATATGGATCGTTTTTACACGGAAGGGTTGTGGATATGTTTTATTTTCCAATTTTTGATGGTCATTTCCCGCTATGGCTTCCTTTTTTAAGTGGAAAATATTTTGAGTTTTTTGCACCTGTTTTTAACATTGCCGATTCAAGCATTACTGTAGGTGTGTTTTTTATGATTATTTTTCAGAAGAAATTTTTTCTTAAACAGGCTGAGGAAAAAAAAGATAATAAAGACAATAATAATATTAATCCTGAAACATTATAAATGGCATCTCTATCCGCCTTGGCGGACTATGTTAAGCTTGTCATATCGAACGTAGTGAGATATCGAAAGCTCCGAAAATATATTTCCCCTACGCCATGGCGGAAGGACGAAATGACAAGTAATACCTTAATTAAACTCCATTGAATCTACATCTTAAATTTTGCCTTTCCTTACAATTCCTTTTCTCCAAAAAACTTAAATTTTAAATTTGAGTTTTTACAAAAAGATAAAAACTCCTACTTTTCTTATTATATACCTTTCATTTATTCTTTTAAGTGTTTTTTTATTGAAACAATCTATTTTTTTAAAAATAGTGCATCAATTATTACCTTTGTTTGTAAGGTTTATATTAATTTTGCTATAATTTAATAAGTAAAAATCAAAATAGTTAACTAATATTTTAATATTAAAATTTAGAACATGATTGAAAAAGACAAAGCTATAAGGATGACCAAAAATCTTATAGAATTAAAAGATTCTGTTTTGGATGCTAAATTTTCAAAATCTCACGAAAAAATAGCTATTGGTTATAAAGAACATATAATCGAACTGGTTGGAGGGGAAGAGAAATATATTAAATATTTAGAAATTAAAATTCCTGTTTCCAAATCAGAATACAAAGAAATTTACAATCTTTTCATGGATGAATTTGATAAAAGAAAAGGTGATTCTGCTTTAGATAAATTTCATTTACTTGAAAAAACCATTGAGCAGGATATGGGTTTAGGTAAAAATTAATATTTTACTGTAATATCAAAATAAAGCTATCATTATGTTTTAATTTAGAGATGCTTTGTTTCTTTTCAAGATTGCCTTTTGCAATATTTTTTTACAAATTATTGTCAGACTGATTTATACCAATGTCTATAATAATTTCAAATAATTAGTTTATCAATTATCAACTTTGAAGTCTGACTTTCATTAACGAATTGTTAAACACTATTTTGTTGAATTAAAACAAATGTGAGTCTAAATTCCACATCATATTTGGCTTATAACAGGGACTATGAATACCTATGGTCAAATTATCCGCTATATTTTTATTTTATCTAAGTTAGAAATCGTATAATATAATTTAAAATTTTATGTTAAAACAATTTTTGATATAAATATTTTTAATAATTTAGTATTTCCTTTCATAAGAGTTTAATGAAAAATTTTTTCCCAATAATTATCCTGTTTCTATTTGCAAAAATTGCTTTCGCAACACACATGAGAGCAGGGGAAATTACTTATGAATATAAGAGTGGTTTAACTTATAAAATTACAATTGTAACATATACTTTCACACCAAGCCCTGCCGACAGACCCAGTTATGATATTTCGTGGGGAGATGGAACTACTTCGACAATAAATAGAAACGAAAAAATTAATATGCCTGATGAAATTAGCCGTAATACTTATGAAGGGGAACATACTTATCCTGGACCCGATACTTACGTAATATCATTGGAGGATCCAAATAGAAATGGCGGTATTCTTAATATTCCTGAATCTGTAAATGTTCCGTTTTATATTCAAACTATACTTGTTATTAATCCATTTCTGGGAACAAATAGCTCTCCTGTATTACTAAATCCACCTATTGATAATGGTTGTGTAGGTGTACCTTTTATACATAATCCCGGGGCTTATGATATTAATAGTGACAGTATTTCGTACAAACTAATTAATTGCAAAGGTGAAGGTGGGCTTGATATACCATTATATTCTTTTCCCTTTGCAAGCAATTCTTTAAGTATTAACCCAATTACCGGAGATTTGCTTTGGGATAGCCCCACTATTATTGGAGAATACAATGTCGCTATTCTTATTCAGGAGTGGAGGCATGGGCAACTTATTGGAAGTATTACCAGAGACATGCAAATTAGTATAACAACATGCAATAATCACCCTCCTGTAATTGATGAAATTAATGACACATGCGTACTTGCAGGAACACTATTAAAATTTACTGTAAAAGCGAAAGATCCTGATATTGGCGATGTTGTAACACTTACGGCTACCGGAGGTCCTTTACTCCTAACAAACAACCCTGCTTCTTTTCAGTCGGCTTCACATTTAGACTCTGTATCATCAATTTTTTCATGGCAAACTAACTGCGATCATGTAAAGCAACAACCCTATCAAATGACTTTTAGGGCAATGGATAATGGAACCCCTGTTCATCTAATTGATATTGAGTCCGTTCAAATAACAATTATTGCTCCCGCTCCTGAAAATCTTATAGCTACTCCAGTTGGAAATAATATTCAGCTTACATGGAATCAAAGCCCTTGTCAAAATGCTATTGGTTATAAAATATACAGGCGTAACGGTTTCTATGGATATGTGTCAGAAAATTGTGTTACGGGTGTGCCTGCATATACAGGATATGTTCAAATTGCAAATGTTGGCGGAGTATCAAGTACTTCTTTTACTGACACCAACAACGGTATCGGTTTAGTGCATGGTATTGACTATTGTTATATGATAATAGCATATTTTAGTGATGGTGCCGAAAGTTATGCCTCAAACGAAACTTGCACTACTCTTATTAAAAACATCCCTATTATTACCAACGTAAGTATAAATAATACCGATGCGATTAATGGTTCTGTTTTTATTGCATGGTCGAAACCTACAGTTTTAGATACAATCCAAATACCCGGACCATTTAAATATTTTATTTATCGTTCTCCTGACTTTTTAGGTAATAATCTGGTTCTAATTGATTCACTCGAAGGTTTAAATGATACAACTTTTGTTGATACATTAATTAATACTGTCGCAACACCATGGTCATACCGGATCGAACTATGGAATAATACTTATAATAACCGTTATCTGATAGGGTTCACTCAAAAAGCTTCTTCAATTTTCCTTACTCTTACTCCTTCTGACAACCAATTATTACTTAAATTTTTGCCTGTTGTTCCTTGGATTAACGATACTTTTATTGTGTACAGACAAAATTTTTCAACCTTGGTTTTCGATTCAATAGGATATTCCTATACGTCAGAATATACGGATAAAAATCTAGCTAACGGAACAAATTATTGTTATAAAATAAAAAGTATAGGTAACTACTTTGCTCCGGGGCTTATCGATCCTATTATTAATTATTCGCAGGAAACTTGTGGCTCTCCTATAGATCAAACACCACCTTGTCCTCCACATCTTTTTGTTATTCCCGACTGCGAAAAAATTGAAAATTTACTTGTATGGAGTAATAAAAATGATTCTTGTGCAAATGATATTATCAGCTATAATATTTATTATTCTCCTGTCGAAGGAAACGGAGTGGAATTAATTAAATCAATAAATGCAGAAAATGACACGGCTTTTCTTCACCAAAATATTATGTCTATTGCCGGTTGTTATTATGTTACAGCTGTTGATTCTTTTTTGAATGAAAGTATTGCCGGCAATACTGTATGTTTGGATATTGATAGTTGTGATATATACAAGCTTCCCAATGTTTTTACGCCAAATGGGGATGGTGTAAACGATTACTTTATTCCTTTTCCATATCATTTTGTTGAAAAAATTTATCTTCAGATTTTCAATCGTTGGGGACAGATAGTATATACTACCGAAAATCCTGATATTAATTGGAATGGAAAAGATAAATTTTCAAATTTAGATTGCAGCGATGGTGTGTATTTTTATGTTTGTGATGTTTATGAAATCAGGCTTGCAGGTTTGAAAAAACGCACTATTAACGGAAGTATTCACTTATATAGAAATAAGTGAAAAGTGAAAAACTAAAAGTTATAAGAAATGGCTAAAGAATCAGCCTGTCTGCTGCAGGCATATAAATACTCATGCATTAATAATTATCCATTAATAATTAACCATTAAATTTTATGTTTACAGGTATAGTAGAAACAACGGGAAAAGTTGTTAACGTAAAAAAAGATAAAGGAAATATTCATTTCACTGTAGGAGCAGCTTTTGCTAAAGATCTTAAAATAGATCAAAGTATGTGTCATGATGGCGTTTGCCTTACTGTAGTGAAAATATTTCCTGATAAGAAACAGTATGTTGTTACTGCTGTTGATGAAACTCTGAAAAAAACAAATCTTGGTACATGGAAACCGGGTTATGAAATAAATCTCGAACGAAGTATGAAAATGGAAGGTCGCATCGATGGTCATATAGTTCAGGGGCATGTTGACCAAACAGCTAAATGTATCAATGTTGAAGAAACAAACGGCAGCTGGTTGTTTACATTCAAATACGACCCTAAAAAAGGAAATATTACTGTTGAAAAAGGCTCTGTATCAATTAATGGTGTTAGTCTTACTGTTGTTGACTCAACTGACAAAACTTTTTCAGTTGCAATTATTCCATTTACTTATGAAGTTACAAATTTTCATAGTTTTAAAAAAGGAACAATTGTAAATATTGAATTTGATATTATTGGCAAGTATGTGGCAAAACTTTTAGACTTATACGGCATCAAAAAAAGGTAAAGAGGTTTTGGTTTTTAGTCGCTGCTTGTAGCTTGTAACTTGTGGCTTGTGGCTGATTCCAAATCATTCTCCAACTTATATTTCTGTCAAAAAGAAAAAAATAAACCCAATAACCAATAACCCAATAACCAATAACTCAATAACCAATAACTCAATAACCAATAACTCAATAACCAATAACCAATAACCCAATAACCAATAACCAATAACCAATAACAAATAACCAATAACTCAATAACCAATAACCAAAATAACCATTTTTTACAAGGTTTTATTTCTTTCCATTATTTCAAAAGGGATTTTAGTATCTGAAAAAACTTGCCATTTTTTAACCAAATCATTCTCTAAAACTATTTTCCAAGATGAAGGCAAATGGAAATGATTTAAGTTTTTTTCGTTATGTAAATTGTGGAATGTGCCGTTAGCAAAGCCAAATGCAGCTACACAAGTTTCGCCTTGAATTACATCAGTTATTTCGATAGTATAATCGGGAAACCATTCAAAATATAATTCCCACGCCTTCTTCATATTTTCCCTGCCTTGTATTATGTTTCCTTGAGAATCAGTAAAAACATGTTCTTCCGACATAAGTTTTGATATTCCTTCTGTATCATGTTGATTGATAAAATTTACAAATTCAATTACTAAATTTCTTTCCATTTTATGTGTTTGTTTGATGAAGATAAGTATTTTTTAAAATTGATGGTTTTAGCGAAGAAAAAGGAGTGCAATAATTGCTTAATTGTGTAGAAATGAAGCAATATTTGGGAAATTTAAGTTTATCAACCAAACAACAGGTTGAACACTTCTTCCATTTTCCTTACCGAAATTATTTGAATACTGCTTTTTGAAAGATCCAAACCTTTTTGGTTGTATTTGGATATAATTACTTTTTCAAACCCTAATTTTTCTGCTTCGGTTATTCTTTGATCAATGCGGTTTACCGGACGAATTTCTCCTGAAAGGCCTACTTCTGCTGCAAAACATATTTTAGTGTCAATAGGAATATCTTCTCCGGAAGAAAGAACGGCACTAACAACTGCTAGGTCGATAGCAGGATCATCAACCCTGATACCACCTGCAATATTTAAAAAAACATCTTTTGCACCGAGTTTGAATCCGCAACGTTTTTCCAGAACAGCAAGTAACATACTCAAACGGCGTAAATCAAAACCTGTTGCTGAGCGTTGAGGTGTACCATAAGCCGCGCTGCTAACAAGAGCTTGCGTTTCGATAAGCATTGGACGAAGCCCTTCTATCGTAGAAGCAATAGCAACACCGCTAAGATTTTCATCGCGTTGAGATAATAAAATTTCAGAAGGATTTGAAACTTCTCTGAGTCCTGAGTTTTGCATCTCGTAAATTCCAAGTTCGGAAGTTGAGCCAAAACGATTTTTTACCGATCTTAAAATTCTATATCCGTGATTTCTGTCGCCTTCAAACTGAAGCACTGTGTCAACCATGTGTTCAAGTACTTTTGGTCCTGCAATACTTCCGTCTTTTGTAATATGACCAATAAGAAAAACAGGTGTGTTGGTTTCTTTAGCATAACGGTTCATTTCGGATGCACATTCTCTTATTTGAGAAATACTTCCTGCAGATGATTCAATTGTTGCAGTATTTAATGTTTGGATTGAATCAATCACTACAATATCAGGTGCAAGTGATTCTATGTGTGTAAAAATATTTTGAGTGGAAGTTTCATTCAATATGTAACAATTTGTATTTATTATGCCAATTCTTTCAGCACGCATACGAATTTGTTGTTCGCTTTCTTCTCCAGAAACATATAAAATTTTAGCATTTTTTATTTTTAAGGCTACCTGAAGCATTAGAGTGGATTTGCCGATACCCGGTTCGCCTCCGATAAGAACTAAAGAACCTTGTACCAAACCACCTCCTAATACACGATTTAATTCGTCATTAAATGTATTAATTCTTTGATCTTCCGAAAAAGTAATTTCATTTATTCTTTGTGGAGTATTTATTCGTTTAGCAGAGAACTTTTGCAACATTGAAGATGTTGAAGTTTTTTGGATCAGTTCTTCAACATAAGTATTCCATTCATTACACGATGGGCATTTACCAATCCATTTTGGCGATTGCGCCCCACAATTCTGGCAGAAAAAAGTTGATTTGAGTTTTGCCATTTTTTAGAGTATTTTTATTTGTTCATCGTTTATTTATTATACTAAAAAGGGATAAATTTCTGCATTTATAAGTCGGCAATCTTTGCAGACTGTTTATTGCTCCGCCATAGGCGGACTGCCAACTTACTATCATGCGAAATTTTGTCTCAAGCATAGTGTAATTACAATTTTTTTAATTTTTCGATAAACAAAGTCGTAGAATAACCTTCCACTAAATCTATAGTGATAATGTCTCCTCCCAAGTCTTTTACAATATCATAACCTGCAATTTCTTCCGGTTTGTAATCACTTCCCTTTACCAAAATATTAGGGCTTATGATTTTAATCAGGTCATAAGGAGTATTTTCATTAAATAATATAACTGCATCAACAAATTTTAAAGAAGCAAGCATTAAAGCTCTGTCATTTTCATTATTAACAGGTCTCTTATCTCCTTTTAAATTTTTAACAGAACTGTCGGTATTTAAACCCACTATTAATTTTTTTCCAAGGTCGGCTGCTTTAGAAAGATAATCTACATGACCTGGATGAAGAATGTCAAAACATCCGTTAGTAAATACTGTTTTATATTCGCGAAATGCCCAAAAAGCAAGGATACGTTTAAAATTAGACATATCTTCCTCTTTGTTAAAATAAAAAATTTTAGATTTAATCAGATCAAAAGAATTCATTTTTTTTCTCCTCAATTATAGTAAAATTCATCGATATTTTGAGAGCTATTATAAAAAAACAGAATCCGCCTATTGGCGGATTCAATGGTATTATGACTAAAACGGATTTTCAACTCATTCAATTCATATTAAATCATCATTCTTTAACGAATTCTAAGTATTCTAAACCGGGATTATAACGATAAACTACCATATATGTACTTGTTAGCCGGTATACAAACCATTCA
>JAAXXA010000048.1 GCA_013334735.1 Bacteroidota bacterium | reverse complement strand
ACAAAGCTTTTCCAGATATAGCGATTATCAAAGTTCCCTCAGCTTGTCGGCGGTAGAAGAAACGCTTATCAAAGATATTGACGAGGCTTTGGTTGAAGATGTTTTCAATAAGTCGGTAGTTAACTGGTAAATTTAACCGCAGAGACGCGAAGACGCAAAAAATAAATCTGTTGGAAATTTGTATAAGTTTATAAATAAACTCCGTAACAAAACATTATTAAAATAATAAATGCAGAGATTCAATAAAATGACAAGAGAAGAATTGAATAAAATATCAAGTATCATACTTGATGCCTGCATTACTGTTCATAAAGAAATGGGACCTGGGCTTTTGGAGTCAATTTATGTTTTGTGTCTCGTATATGAGTTGCAAAAAAGAGGATTGCTAGTTAAAACAGAAGTGTCTATACCTCTTCAATATAGAGGCGTTAATTTATCAAAAGATTTTAGAATAGATATATTAGTTGAAGATGAAATAATACTGGAGATTAAAGCTGTTGAAAATTTTTTACCTGTGCATCATGCACAAATTATTTCTTATCTAAAACTTGCTGATAAATGTCTTGGGTTTTTGATAAACTTCAATGTGCCTGTTATAAAAGATGGATTTAAAAGATTTGTAAATAATTTTTAAACTTTGCGCCTCTGCGTCTTAGCGGTAAAAAAATATGATAATAATAGGAATAACAGGAACTTTGGGAGCAGGAAAAGGAACCATTGTTGATTTTCTTACTAAAAAGAAAGGATTTGATCATTACTCGGTAAGAGCTTTCCTTATTGAAAAAATTGAAAAACGTAATATGCCTGTCAACCGCGATTCTATGATGGTGGTTGCAAACGAGCTAAGGGCGAAGCATTCGCCAAGTTATATCGTGGAACAGTTGTTTGAAAGAGCTGCGAAATCAGGGAAAAACTGTATAATCGAAAGTATTCGTACGCCGGGTGAGGCAGAAACTCTGAAAACCAAAGGAATTTTTTATTTGTTTGCTATTGATGCACCTGCAATCATACGTTACGAAAGGATACATAAAAGAAATTCAGAGACTGATAATGTTTCATTAGAAACATTTTTAGAAAACGAAAAAAGAGAAATGCAATCTTCCGATCCTAACAAACAGAACCTTTCAAAATGTATAGAAATGGCTGATTATATTTTTGAAAACGATGAAACAGTTGAGGAACTAGAAGAAAAGGTTGATGCCGTTATTGATTATATTTTTAAAATAAAATAACTATACTGAACACTAGATAAATTTGGGAATCACGTAATCGGTAATCGGTGGTCGGTAATCAATGTAAAGTCATCCGGTTAACGATTACCAACATTTACTGAATACCATTCAAAGTAGTTTAGTTAAGATTTTAATTGTCATTTCGACTAACAGGAGAAATCTATTTTCGGAGCTTTAGATATCTCACGGAGTTTACCCCGATGAAAGAGGTGTTCGATATGACAACAGGGATATGCTCAACTAAACGACATTGGATTTCAATTTGTAAAAAATATTAATTTAAGCAATCTATAGAATAATTATGAGCGAAAATCAAAGCGAAACATTTAAGCGACTTACATGGGATGAATATTTCATGGAAATTGCCAATACTGTAGCAAAACGCGCTACCTGCGACAGGGGCAGAAGTGGTTGTGTGATTGCGCGCGACAGGCAACTTTTAGTAAGCGGTTATGTAGGTTCGCCAATTGGATTGCCACATTGCGATGAAATTGGACACCAGATGAAGCAAATGTTACATGAAGATGGCAGTATTACCCAACATTGTGTAAGAACAGTTCATGCCGAACAAAATGCTATTTGTCAGGCTGCGAAACTTGGCATTTCGCTTCAGGGAGGAACGCTATATTGCCGAATGACACCTTGCCGGATATGCGCAATGCTTATAATAAATTGCGGTATAACTAGAGTTGTTTGTGAAAAAAAATACCACGATGGAACCGAATCCGAGGAAATGTTCCGATTAGCTAAAGTATCATTAGAATACGTGAATGATGAGATTTTAAAATACGATAAACAATAGTAAAATTAGAATTTCATAACAGAATTATCATCGTAAAATCGTATCTCAACTATATCGGTTTGTTTAACAATTTTTCCTGTCATATAACCAAAAATATCTATTCCCATTGACATTATATCATTTTCGTCAACTAAATGCCATTTTATTATGTAAGGTTCGTGAGCATCTTCATCTCCTTTGAAAAATCCAATAAACACGCCTGTTAAAACGGATTTATCTTTCAAAATTATTTCTACCTTTTTGTTTTTCAGGTTGAAATATTTATTGTATAAATCTAATGATAAATCACTTTTTATTTTATTTGAATGCCATGAAATCATTTTTTACACCGTGTCAATTGTATATTAGCGGCAGGTTGATATATTAAAGGGACATGCTCTATCATAACATCACTTTTATCAAGCCCGAAAGCTTTTTCATCACTTTGCCCTAAACGCTTTAAGAAAAAATAGGAGTTAAGCAGTAGTCCTTCACGAAGTGTAAATTCATTTTCTACTGAAAGAAATTTTTCAATTACAACAAATTTAAAATCGGGTTCATTGTTATATTTTGTAGAGCCATCCGACCGTATATGTAAATTCAATTCTTTATTGACAACTAAATCTTGTACAATTTTTTTGAAATACAACTCCGTTCGGGGCTGAATACGGAAACCAACATTTATGTTTACCTTGATCACTTTGTCATCAACCAATTCAGAAACATCGTAAGTGAGGGTGTAAGGTTTTTCGATTCGGTTAATGTGAACAAACCAATACACATCTGCTCTCTTAGGTTTTTTAGCAAAAATTGATTTGATAATTTTTTCCTCTATCTCATGGCGATTATTTGCTTTAGTGAGATAAATCAAATGAGTAGAAAATTTTGGAATAGAATCATCTTCACATAATTCTTTTATCTGATTTACGAATTTTCCAAGGTCAATGAATTTTATAAAACGGTTGTTGATTTTTCTGGCATAAAACCAAACATACATTGTCATAAAAATGAATAATTCAAAGAACAAGAACATCCATCTTTCTTTTATTTTTACAACATTTGCAATAAAAAATGATATTTCAACTGTAGCGAAAAGAAGCAGTAAAGCATAAACCAAGTATTTGTTCCATTTTAATTTGTAAAGTAAAAAATAACTTAATAAAACAGTTGTCATCATCATAGCAAGAGTTATAGAAAAACCATAAGCCGCCTCCATGTGTGCAGATGACCTGAAGTATAAAATCATAAGGATACAACCTATCCAAAGAATAATGTTGACACTTGGAATGTAAATTTGACCTTTTGTTTCAGTAGGTTGCCTAACTGTAACACGTGGCCAAAAATTAAGGTTCATTGCTTCGTGAATGAGTGTAAAACTTCCGCTAATAAGCGCTTGTGAAGCTATGATAGCAGCTGCTGTGGCGATAATGATACCCGGAATTAAAAACCAATGAGGCATCATTTCAAAAAACGGATTACGACCAGACAAAAGTGGTTTTCCCTGATTCATAATCCATGCAGATTGACCGATATAGTTAGCCATCAAACAAACTTTTACAAATACCCATGTAATGCGAATATTTTTCCTACCGCAATGTCCTAAATCAGAATATAATGCTTCAGCGCCTGTTGTTGCTAAAAACACAGCTCCTAACAACCAAAACCCTTTAGGATAATGCACCAATAAATTATAAGCATAATGTGGGCTAAGAGCTTTTATAACATCCGGGTATTGACAAATTTGGCTCATACCTATTACAAACAACATTGTAAACCATATTACCATAACAGGACCAAATGATTTACCAATAGCTTGCGTGCCAAAACGTTGAAAGAAAAATAACAGTGATAAAATAATTATCACAATTCCAATAGTAAATGAATCACCAGCAACAATTGTATTTTCTAAGCCTTTTACCATTCCAAGTCCTTCAATTGCCGATGCAACTGTAATAGGAGGAGTAATAATTCCATCTGCCAATAGTGTGGTTGCTCCAAGTATAGTTGGGATGACCAACTTTTTTCCATATCTTCGCACTAAAGCATATAAAGAAAATATTCCTCCTTCCCCATCATTATCAGCTTTTAGGGTAAGCCAGATATACTTGATGGTAGTTTGAAAAACAAGCGTCCAGAAAATACAGGAAACACCTCCATAAACAAGGTTTAAATCGATTGTTCTTTCACCTATTATCGCCCGCAGGACATATAAAGGACTGGTGCCTATATCACCATATATAATTCCAAGCGAAACTATAAGAGATGTAGCAGTTACTTTTTTGAATGATGAGCCGTTTGCCATACTGATTATTAAAAAAAATCAGGCAAAACAACACATTAATTTATCAGTAAAAAATATAAGAATGTGGGATTTATATAAAGAAAATATAAAGAATAACAGAATTATACTTCGCAAGGGATAAAATGTTAAACAATAAAAGTTGGCAGTCAGCAATCAACAATCAGCAAATATTGCATTTATTGCAAAGCGATGCCCTGAGCTTGTCGAAGGGAAAGTATAGCGAAGCAATCTTTTTATTATAAATAGTTAGATTACTCACAAATTATTAGTTTTTCAAAGAGTCCGTGATCCGCAATTGGCTGATACTTGGCTAAGTTAACGATTTTAGATTTATGATTTTAAATATCTTCTTAAATCAAAAATATTTTACATTACAAACAAATACTAATTAGAGTCTGTCAAATCATATATATCCCGAATAGAGCATAATTCATCTGATATTAGACTTTCGACTCCGATGAGAATTATTCAGCAAGGACTTGACGGACACTTGAAACTAACACTTCGACTTTAACTTTAGAACTAACGGCATATAGCGGCAACAAGCGTTTGCATTCAGTGGCGGGTTTGCAAAAGTTCCCGTATTTTGCTTGACATTGATACTCCTTAAATTTTAATTTTGCAATTTACATTTTGCATTTTGCAATATTTTCCTATTTCCTAAACTTCTTTATAAAAGCCTCTACTTCCGGCACCCCCCCCTGATATACCAGATAACCATTATAAGGTTCGCGTTTGGTTATTTCGTCGTTAATAGGCGTAAGCATAATTTCTTTAACTTTTTCCAGATCGCTGGTTTGTCCTAATGCCCAGCCTAATTTAATATAAGCTGTTTCGGGGAGCATATTTTCGGCGGGAATAACGCCTTTCGCCATAAGGTCGCGGCCTGTATCGTAAACAAACATGTGTACATAGCCCCATATAGTTTGAACTGTCATATAAATTGCAACGCCTTTCTTGGTTGCCCTTTCAATAGCGGGATATAAAGGTTTGTTAACATGTCCCAAGCCTGTACCTATAATTATAATTCCTTTGTAACCATTGTCAACCATGGAATCTATCATGTCGGGATTCATATTGGTATAATAATATATCATTCCTACTTTTTCTTCAAAGTAAGGAAGTATGGTTACATTGCGGTCTTTGCGACGGTGATTGTATATTTGTTTTATTGGAACAACGCCTTCTCTGGTAACTGTTGCAAGAGGAGTGTCGCCAATGGTGCGGAATGTAGAACGATACGATGAGTGCATTTTCCTTACTCTTGTTCCCCTGTGCAAAAATCCATACGAATCAGAAGTAGGTCCGAACATACAAACCATTACTTCGGCAATGTCGCCATGACCTGCTGCTGTAGCGGCATGCATAAGATTTAAAGCTGCATCGGAAGAAGGTCTGTCGGATGAACGTTGCGAACCAACAAGCACAATAGGTATGGGGGAGTTTTGCACCATAAAATTCAGCGCTGCTGCTGTATAATGCAGTGTGTCGGTTCCATGACCGATAATGATACCGTCAATTCCGTTTTCAATTTCTTTACCTATGGCAATGGCTAATTTTTTATATTGCTCCGGTCCCATGTTCTCGCTGAAAACAGCAAATACTTTTTCGGTGGTAAGATTGCAAATATCAGCAAGTTCAGGAACAGCGCCATAAAGCTCACCCGGACTAAATGCCGGAATAACTGCTCCTGTACGATAATCAAGGCGCGATGCAATGGTTCCGCCTGTACCTATAAGTTTAACTTTAGGTAAGCCGGGAGTATTGGGAAATTCTTTTTCAGGAATTTTGTAATTTGCTTTTTTATATCCTGTTTCAATCATTCCGGTAATTGTATCGGTATCAAGACCAATATTATAACCTGTAGGAATTTTCATAACAATATGCGTATCATCATCGCTTTCGGAACGCGGTAAAATGGTACCTTTAAATGCTCCGCGGGTTGTGTCAACTTCGGCTTGTCCCCAAACCCGTACGTTAAATTTTTTCAACATTTCCAATGCTGTTCCTTTGTATCCCTGAAAAAAATCTTCTGACATTTTTGTTTGTTTTAAATTCTAATTTTAAAGTTTTGTTACTCTGTTAATATTCCGCTTCATTATTATTTTCAAATAATTCATGCAATTTTTTCTGCAATAATTTTTTATCGGGTAATTGCGTTTTGTATTCGGAAACCATTGGAGGGGAAAGACTGCGGCTCAATGCATATTCTACTACTTCTCTATCCTTATCTTTACACAATAATATTCCAATACTTGGATTCTCATTTCGTTTTTTTATATCCCTGTCCAGCGCTTCTAAGTAAAAATTTAGTTGTCCCAAATGCTCTGGTTGAAATTTATCTGCTTTCAATTCGAAAGCTACTAAACATTGTAAACCTCTGTGAAAAAATAAAAGGTCAATATAAAAATCGCTGTTACCTACTTGTACTTTGTATTCTTCGCATATAAATAAAAAATCTTTACCCAATTCAAGAATAAAATTTTTCATTTGTTTGATTAAGCCTTTCTGTAAATCGCTTTCGCTATGTGGTTCAGGAAGGTTTAGAAATTCAAACACATAACTGTCTTTAAAATTATTGGTTATATCATGATGAATTTCTTTCAACGATGATGGTAGTTTCGCATTACCAAGCATTGTGCGCTCAAAAAGCCCTGCTGATATTTGGCGGTCAAGTTCTCTTGAACTGTAGTTTTCTTTAACACTTAACTTTATGTAAAACCCCATTTCCTCAGGTGTTTTGCATCTTGAAAAAATAGTTCTGTGATGTGTCCAACTAAGCTTTACCAAAATAGTGTCTCTTATATCGCTTATTAATTGTGTCCGCATTGAGGGCACAATTTTATCGGCATCATTTGGTTGTGTCCTCAATGCGGACACAATTTTATTGTCTTTAATTTTATCTATTTGTATTTGTTGTTTCACCGAAGCGACAAATGGAGCTTGATGATAATTTTCATAAAATTGTTTCATCCTGTAAAGTCCTCTACTGTTAAATCCTTTCAAATCAGGATGATTCGTTTGAATAAAAATTGCTAATTCCTGGACAGTCTTATCTCCCCATTCTGCACTTTCTACCCTTTTGCTAATGTATTCTCCAATATTCCAATAAAGGTTAATCAATTCGGTATTAACTGCTTTAATTGCATTAGCCCGTGATTGCTTAATGAGTTGTATTATATCTGTAAATTGTTTTTGTAACATGTTTCTATAACCCAGTCAAAATTTCTTATAATTAATTAAAGTCTAACTCAAGGCACTCCTCTGTCTTTGCTATGGCAGAGCGGACTTTAGGCACTCTAAGTACTATTTTCCAACTATGCTCTTATAAAGCTCGGTCATCGAAATATTACCAACGGCTGTATTTCTCAATTCTCCCATAATCCATTTGGCTTCAATTTCGGTATTATCTTTCCGGCAAACTGTTTTAAATTTATTTTTCAAAAAAGGAATATGAGAAACTATTTCATTTTTCTCGATTCTTTTAAATTTAATACTTGCCAAAACCGATTCAAAATCAATTTTCGGATGTTCGTAAACAATGGGTAACATCTGTTTGAGTATGCGTGTATCGATATTTTGTTCTTTCACAAATTTAAAAAGATGAAACAAAATAGTATGTTTGAATTTAGCAGTAGGCTTATAATGACCTTCCACAAATTTAAGTGTATGACCGAAGAATGTCCCTACAAACTTGGGGTCGAAGCCTAGTTCATTAATAATACGAACGATCAGAGGATAATGATTTCGTTTAAAAATAAAAGTATAAGTGTCTTCGGGAACATCCCATTTTTTTAGTTGATGGTAGCGTTCAGTAACTTCCTGTGGCAGATCTTCCTTTAATTTATTTATATAATCGTTAGGAAGAGGAATTGGTTTTGAATCGGTATCAGGATACATACGGTCAGCGCCGGGAAGCACACGTTCAAAAATGTTTGTACCATCGTCAAGCGATTTACGTGTTTCGTTCGGAACACCTGCAAACGCCATAAGGCAGCGTTCTTCAATAGTTTCGAGAGCTGTTTTAACGTCAGCTTCCGGACCCCAGAAAATTATCTGTGCATCGTTTTCTGAGGCTTTTAGCGTTTTCTTAATTTTTTCAAAATCAGCTTCGGCAATAATAGGAACAAACTCCTCGGAGTGTGTCATGTTAGGTCGTTCGAGACATGCAATAACTTTAAGACGATCGGTAAATTCATTTGCAAACACTTTTCCCGGTTGTGTAAAATGCGAAAGAATACCCATAAAATCAGGCAGATTTACAGCAACAACTTTGTAATTATTTGCTTTTGCAGCTTTAAGCGCAGGATATTTAACCTTGGTTGTTTGATAAGAAATAAATTCGTGAGAAATTTTCCAGCTTTTAGGATCAGGAACTCTTTCGTTCAGAATTTTTTTAATATTTAATAATGCCCATTGACGGAAACATTCGTTGTGCGTAAGCTCAGGGATCCACTTTGTATGTGCCACTCCTTTAATTTCTATTCTTGTACCGCCTTTGCAGCTTACGTTTACATCTTCGCGCCCTGCTCCAATTCCAACGCGTACTAAACCTGTACTCCTGTTTAAAAATCGTATGTAATTACATGCTTCTTTAACTTCATCCGGATTAACCATATCGGGATAAGTAACGGTTTCGATAAGCGGCATTCCCAGCCTGTCTGTTTTATAAATTCGGGTATGCCCTATATCACTCACTTCGCGGCAGGAATCTTCTTCCAAACTAAGTTGTATAAGACGAATTTTTTTATTTTTAAGAGGAATTTCACCTTCTACGCCTATAATGGCTGTACGCTGAAAACCTGTAGGAATACTGCCATCTAGGTATTGTTTACGTGTTATATGAACTTCTCCGACAATTTTAAGTTTTGACAAATGAGAAATTTTTATAGCCTTTTCGAGAGCTTCGCGGTTAAGAGGAAAAGGTGGGGTGTCGTCCACTTCGTAAGTACAGGTAGTTTCGTTTTTTATTCTGTAAACTATTTCTTTTTTAGTTCTGAATTCCATTAATGCAGTACCGTCATACTCGCCAAGCTCGCTTAAAGTAGGGCGCATGTGCCTAATAACTTCCGCGTCAAATATTTCGTTTTTATGGTAACAGCCAGCAGGACACCGGCAAAAAAGCTTTTCCTTAGTGTCGATCTGTTGATGTACTTCCAATCCCGACATAAAACCAATATCGGTATATGTTTTTTGGGTTGCTTCTTTTCTCTTTACGTATCCAACTGCTTTGAGAGTATTGTTATAATTCTGAGCAGGATCAAACTTATTTTTCATTGTAACAAACTGGTTAAAACATTAAAAAATCAAAAGTATATAATATCTGAATATATGCAAAGGAAAATGGCAATGAAAATAATAATGTCCAAATTTTTTAATATATTTGCATACTAAAATCAATTGAGTTTATGTCCACTTTTTTCAAACTTATACGAGTACAAAACCTTGCTTTTATTGCTCTTACTCAATTTCTTTTCAGATATTGTATTTTTTTACCCTTAACCAACCAAAGCCCAATTAGTCCATTATTCAGCAATTTCGACTTTATTATTCTTATGCTTTCTACTATTATAGTTGCAGCAGGAGGATATGCAATAAACGATTATTTTGATGTACACATTGATAAAGTAAATAAACCTCTTAAAGTTATTATTGGAAAAAAAATGTTAAGAAGGCATGCAGTTACAACACACTCTGTACTAACTATAATAGCTATTGTTTTGGGAGCTTACGTGAGTTTTGAAGTTGGTTCGATAATGCTTGTTTTTTTTAACATTATTATGTGCACATTATTGTGGCTTTATTCTGCAAGATATAAAGCCTCTTTTCTTTTAGGGAATATTATTGTTTCTTTTTCATCTGCTGCAACGATATTTGTTGTTTGGTTGTTTGAAATGTATGCGCTCAAATCGTCTGAACTAATGGATACAGCAAATTTAACTCTTTTGAATTTTTTCCTTTGTTGCTATGTTATTTTTGCTTTTATTATTTCACTTATCAGGGAAATAGTTAAAGATGCAGAAGACATAGAAGGTGATAAAAAGGGCGGTTGCAGGACATTACCAATTGTTTGGGGATATTCTAAAACAAAAAAAGTTCTGTTTTTACTTATCGGGTTTGCAATTATTGCATTATCTTTTTTATCTTATCTTTCTTATGTATATAATCTGAAAATTGTTTTTTGGTATGTCAATATTACACTTATTTTAGCTTTGATATATACCACTTATGTTATTTATGTAGCAAAAAACAAAGATGATTATACTTTTCTTAGCGGGTTACTGAAATTTATTATGTTTGCCGGTATTTTTTCAATGGCTTTAGTAACAAACTGGTAATAATTTATCTACACATGTTAAAAGAAAAGTTTAAAGAATTCGATATTATTCTGGCTTCAAAATCTCCCCGTCGGCAACTTCTTCTAAAAGGTCTCGATATTAATTTTGAAGTGAGGTTAAAAGAAATTGAAGAGATATTTCCGCAAAATCTTAAAAAAGAAGAAATTGCTGTTTTCCTTTGTGAGTTGAAAGCATCTGCATTTGAAAATGAATTGAATGATAATACCATCGTGATTACCGCCGATACTATTGTTTGGATTAATGACGGAATTTTGAATAAACCTAAAGATGCCGACGATGCCAAACAAATACTATCGCAATTATCGGGAAATATGCACGAAGTTATAACAGGTGTTTGCCTGAAATCAAAAAATAAAACAAGATCTTTTTATTC
>JAAXXA010000047.1:10648-11059 GCA_013334735.1 Bacteroidota bacterium | reverse complement strand
ATTTTGCAATACCGTCAATTGTATCAATTGTTGAAGATAAAAATCCTCCACTAGCATATAACGTATTACTTGAAGTATCAACAAAAAATTTATTAACTATATAACTATCAGAACCATTTCCCCATTGTGCCCAATTTTGAGACTTTATTATTGAAGGACTTATCATTATTATAAAAATAAAAAAAACAAATTTGTAATGTTTCATAGTTTTAAATTTTAAAATGTATTAATATGTTCTAATAATTTTCTGATTTTAATTCTGTTTAATAACTTTGTTGCAAAAAGAATTATCTCCAATATAAACCATAATCATGTATAATCCATTTGGATAATTGCTTAAATTCAAAGTATATTTATTGTTTCCTAGTGAATTAAGCATGTTACGGTTAAAAACCAACTGTCCAATATTGT
>JAAXXA010000047.1:0-10638 GCA_013334735.1 Bacteroidota bacterium | reverse complement strand
TTAATAGTTCGATTTCATTAATATCTGTTAATTCAATTATTCCAAATCTTGAAATAAATGCATCAAACCAGCCAGGATGACCATTTTCAAACACATAAGGATTTGGTGACTCGTTTGGAGCTGTTACCGGAAATTGTAAATCAGACGATCCACCTACTACATAAAGTTTATTGTCATTTGATATACATAGAGAACTCCCAAATTCGTTATTAGAAACTCCATCACCACCAAAATATGTTGCCCAAATTGGTTGATTATTTTCATTAAAAACAGCAATAATGGCATCTCTAGCAGCACCAGGGCCAATATTTTCATCTTGAAAATAATAATTGAGATATTGTTTAGTAAATACATCGCCTGTTGTACCATTTATTTTTTGAGAAGTACCTATAATATAAACATTATCATTTTCATCCACAGTAATTCCTGCATTGGCATTTTCAATAGCATACATATCATTCAAATCATCACCACTACCTCCATAAAATGTAGACCAAATTAACTGCTTTGAAGAATTAAACCTTGAGATAAACATATCCCATTTCTTATCTTCATTTTCTTGAGTATCAGGATTGTAATTATTTCTGTAATATGCGTTATTACTAGGATCGCACAATGGGAACCCCCCGTTGGTCGGCACATTGCAATATGTATTTGGTAAAATATTGTCAACAGTTTTTGTTTCTCCGGTTAGATAAATATCACCTGATGAATTAATAGCTAAATGGCTACCAAAATTTTCATCAACACCTCCAAAAAAAGTTGACCATAATAATTTATTCTGTGAATTAAATTTTGATATAAATGCATTTTGAAATGCGCCAGGATAAGTACTTTGATAGTAACTACTTCCACCCAAATTGCATAATGGAAAACCATTATCACTGGGGGCATCACATGGACTGGTAGTTGTGTTATTTCCTACTACTGAACTTTGTGTATATCCGGTAATATAAATTGAATTAGAGGATGGATCAACAATAATATCGCGAGCTGCATCTTCTCCGCTACCGCCAAAAAAAGTACTCCAAGTAAGTTCTCCACCTGTATTAAATCTTGCAATAAACGCATCATATTTACCGCCTGAATGTGTTTGATGAAAATACCCTTCACCATTGGAATTGCATATTGGGAAACCCCCATTATAAGTTGGTGGCGTTGGTGGTAGGCAGCCATTATCCCCTATTATTATCGGGTCATTTGGATAATCATATTCCCATCCCCCTACACTACCACAAATAAATATATTGCCAGAATTATCCCTAAGTATGCTGTGTGCAGCATCTCTAGTATTTCCACCAAAATAAGTTGACCATATTAAACCCCCAGCAGCATTTAATTGAACAATAAATACATCACGATCGCCTCCTAAATAATTCTGATAATAATGCGAACCTAAAGATTTTGTTGGAAAATTTGTACTCCATGTATAGCCTGTAAAGCAAACTTGTCTTAAATTATCATGCACAATTCCTAATCCAACATCGTCAGCATTATCAGTTGGTTTACCTCCACCAAAATATGTTGTCCATAACAAAGTTGCTTGATTATCAAATTTTGTAACAAAAGCATCACGCCAACCTCCAAAATATGGTTGAGCAACGTAGGATGCTATACCTGGAAAATTATCACTACTAGTGGAACCTACTACGTATACACCAGAATAATCAGTTGTTACATCAATAGCTACGTCATCCTCTATCTCACCCAAACAAGTTGACCATTCCAGATTACCATTTTCAGTAGTCCCCATTGGTGTATATTCTTTATTAACCCTTATAACCAAAGGCAAAACAGAACCTTTGCTGAAAGGAAAAACAAATGTTACTACACTATCATTTATAACCATCCATTCACAATTAACATTAATAATATTGGAAGAACTGTCTAAATTAAATGCAGCAGGAGCTTCATAAACAATGTTCCCCAAAGGCGAATATACGCATAATTTTCCGCCCGTAATTACTTTTACAGAATCGGCTCCCGTATATCGCGCTCTTATTACATCTAATTTAGCGCCGGGGCGCACGATATACCTCATTACCAATCCGCTGTTGTCGCCTGAGTATATCAAATCAATATGATCATATAATGAACCATAGACAAGGCGTTCGTACTGGGGAACATTTGTAATTCCATCAGGACAATGACCAAGATAATAATTTGTATATGAACTATCTGCTTTTTGAGCTACCGGGTAAGTTTTGTTACTGCCTATATAATCAACATCAATCCTGTAAAGAGTATCAGTTGTTGCAGCAGACGTATCAACTTTCGAGAACACGTGATAAAGCGTGCTGTCCGAAAAGTACGTTTCAGGGTATGTATTCCTGATGTAATATTTAATGTCAGGGCGCAGACTGTCGTTAGTGGCAATGAGCTGTCCGTTGTTTTTAATAAAACGGAAACTGCTGGGTACATTAGCCGTGTCGGTGGGCTCAATGAAGTTATCAGCATTGTTGCCTAATGTTAAAGCGCCGTATTGAGTAAGCGCTCCGTCGGTACTTATTGATCCGCCAAAAGGAGTGTAAGTAAAATTACTCATACCAAGATCCTTCCATTTAGCGCCGTCCCACCCGATAACTCGCGGATCGGGATACATGTTGGCTATACAACTGTTCATATCGTATCCTAAAGTTGCAACCACCTGCGATGTCCCTGAAGTGCGTTCCAAATTAAAATATTCGCACGTGGAAATGTAATTGAAAGTCGGGTCGGTAGCTGTGCCAAGTGTTTGCGTGGTATCAAAATATTCCGCGGTATAACTGTCCGTACTATCTGTTGGCGCTGAAATATCTATAGGCTGATAATTTGAATTTTTGCCAACCGGAAAAGTAAAGGCGGAATTACCGGTTTTCCTGACAGGTCCATTTACAAAAGAACTGTCATTTGCCCCTGTTGCAGAAGAATTATGATTAAAAATTAACGGATGAGCAGCAGAAGTAATAAGATAACCTTTGGTAAATGTAGCTGTTCCGTTAATAGCGATAGATGATTGAAGCGTTACAGATGCCTGCGATTGTTCTTTATTTAATTCAAAATTATCAAATAAAGTTGCGCTTGTTCCTCCTATTGTTTGCATGGAGTCTCCGTTCATATATACAATCCCTGCTGAATCGTTCACAAGCACCTGTTCTGTAGTTGAATTATTTATCCAGTTTCCATCAATATAAAGCTTGCCATTATGATCTATTTTCCCGTTTAAACCGTTTGTAATAGTGTCGATATAGTTTCCTTTACCGCTTCCGTTAATTATTACACTTGCTCCTGATTCTATTATTATCAGAGAGCCGCTGTTGATTAAACCCTGCGCTATTGTAGCTAAGGGGAGAAGCAGAAGAAATATTGCGTTTATACTTATTTTTTTTATCATTTTTTTTATTTTTAGATTAGTTATAAGTTGAGAGTATGAGTTGTTTTTATTAGTTTTTTACTTTCAACTTTTCACTTATAGCTTATTAATGAACTACTTTTAGTAAATCACCGGTTCTATAAAATGCTCCCACGGTTAGTCCTGCGGTTATCGCTGTGGCATTATTCGGATATTCAGGAAGTCCAACTACCTGTAATTTGCTAGTTGGCGTTGCTGTTCCGATGCCGACGTTTATTGCATTTACTCCTGTTCCTCCGAGTACTATGGAATTGCTAACTCCTGCAACTGCTCCATTTCCGATCGCAATTGCATTTGTAAGGTTATTATCCCCTGCAATAGTTAATAAACCGTCAGTTGTTACCTGATGAATTTTCAAAGAATCAGTAGTTTTAGATAATTCCTGAACAGCTTTAACAAGAGGAACAACTATCTCTGCGTAACCCAGACTATATGCGCTTGTGTTGATATCGGCAGGCGCACTTACAATGGACGATATTAATCCACAATCGTTAGCTGCCTGTTCCACTTCCTGCGCAATAAAACCTGAGCGTACTATTGCTGTTGATGGTGTAAAGTCCATTCCCTCTTGGTGGGCTGTCTTAATGCTGTCAGGCATATTTTGAATTAGAAAATCATCAGCTCTTTTAGTATCCATCTGGTATGTAACAGGGCGTAGCTTTTTTATAAATTCCAAACCTTTTACATTTTCTGTAACATTAAATTTAAAACGACCATCGGATAATGTTGACCATCCTACCTGCCCGCCAATCCAACCTACACTGGTATTTCCAATCACAACTTTATTGGAGGCATCTACTACTGCATTATAACCAATAACAGTGGCATTAGTGTAATTACCATTAGCATCAGCGCCATATCCTATAAAGGTGCAGGCAGAGTAAGCAGTATCAGTTGTACTGCCAAATCCTGCGTAATAACCCAGAGCAGCATTGTAGTTTCCTGTAGTGTTGTAAAAAAGAGAATAAGATCCGTAGGCGGTATTGGAAGTTCCTGTTTTGTTGTAGCAAAGAGCATTTCGTCCACTTGCAGTATTATAATTCCCTGTTGTATTTCCGTTAAGTGCATTCATTCCGATTGCGGTATTATTGAGACCTACAGTGTTTCCATAAAGAGCATTATTTCCAACAGCAGTATTACAAATTCCATTTGATGCAGAAGTTGGATTATTGGTAAATAGCGCATTAGTACCAATCGCAACATTATAACCACTCCATTCAGTGCCTCCATTACTATATGACTGGTTTATCAATGCGGCATATCCAATAGCAGTATTGAAACTTCCTGTAGTATTATTCTTAAGCGAATAAAATCCGTTGGCAGTATTATAATTTCCTGTGGTGTTAAGATAAAGAGCCTCGAATCCATCAGAGGTATTGCCTATTCCTGTTGTATTATAGGCAAGAGAAAGAAAGCCCGTAGCCGTATTATTATTTCCATTTGTGTTAGCTAGAAGAGAGCCATAGCCGTAAGCAGTATTATTGTTTCCGGTAGTGTTAGCAGCAAGTGAAGCATTTCCTGTGGCGGTATTATTGTATCCTGTGGTGTTATACTGAAGGGCTACATATCCGATTGCTGTATTTTTGTAACCTGTAGTGTTTGAATAAAGCGCCTGACGACCTATTCCTGTATTATACATAGTAGCACTATTACTATTACCCGCTTGGGAACCCAAAAATACAGATGCTCCTGTTCCAAGTTCTATTCTGCCTGCTTTCAGATTATTTGCCTTGAAATTTAAAGGCACATTATTGGTAGTGCCAATAAAATTTGTGCTGTCAACAGAGCCATTTCCGCTAATAGTCCATCCTGTTGACGTTTGCCATGTACCGTTACCGGAGGCATCGGAAGTTAATACTTTTCCTGCTGCGCCGCCTGTTGTTAAAGCAAATCCTGTCATAGTGCAGCTTCCGTTTACATCTAATTTAGTTGCAGGAGTTGTTGTTCCTATGCCCACGTTGCCGCCGCTTAATATTGTAATTCGTTCACTGCCATTAGTGAAAAATGCCATTGTTCCTGCTTCCTGATTTTTAAACATCACTTTTGCAGAAGCATCCATGTCAACTATAAAGCCATCTCCTGCTGCAGGAGAGCCTGATGTGAGGGTTGAACCGTTAGTTAACTGTAATAAAGGTCCGCTGGTTGCTGTGCTGTGAACCTGTAAAAGGTAATTCGGATTTATTCTGCTT
The DNA here is from genome assembly GCA_013334735.1 of Bacteroidota bacterium. Lineage (GTDB taxonomy): Bacteria > Bacteroidota > Bacteroidia > Bacteroidales > CG2-30-32-10 > JAAXXA01. The sequence continues at coordinate 5,058 of JAAXXA010000047.1, read as the reverse complement.
CCGTTTGTTATCCCTACATTTTGCCCGCTAACGGAAATGTTAATTATTATTGAACTTAGAAAACACAATAACGAAATGATTTTTATTTTTTTAAAGTTGAATGATTTTTTCATAATGGTTCATTTTTTATTTATAAAATATTTTGATTTGTTTTACTGAATGTTTGAATTGGTTACCAGATGCGAGCTTCGAACCATTCCGTTCATCTCGATACATCCGCCAAATGGCTGACACTCGATGAACGGAATGAATACGGACTTCGAGTAAGCTCGCTATTCGCGAGGTGTATCGAGAAGCCCGTAATTCCATTCATTCCGTTATATTTCTCAAGAGCGAGTCACTTGATGAATGGAATATATATGGAAGCCCCCTATATCAGGAGAATGTGGTGCTGCCTTTTAAGTAGTGTTGTTTCATTTTCGCGTAATTCGTTCGCTGCGGCAAATTGTTTATCCGTAATTGATTATCACGGTTTGTTCCAAACAAAAAAGCGTGGAACTATAACTATATCCACACCTGAGGTACTGGTATACCTGTAATGCAAGATTAGTTTAGCCCACGCTTTGGCGTGAGCATCAACTTTTTAATCATTGCATTACTTTAGAAAATTACCAGTTTTCAGGTGCAAGAATAAAAGCTAACGCTTTTACTATAAAATATGTTTAAAGAACATTATTCCATTTTCATCGAGCTAATATTTCCACAAATGTATTATAAAAATTTTAAATTCAAATATATTTCGAAGAATTTTATGTTGAATTTTAGCCTCGTTACCTTTGATAATAACTCGAACTTCCTCAAAAACACCAACTAAGACAATACTAAAGCAAAAAGCATTGAAATAAATATTCACGAATTCATAAGGTTAATTACAGATTATTGTAATTTTAAAAAAAATTATTTTATGAAAAAAGTCTTTCTACCATTCGTATTATTTGGTTTGTACTCTAATATATTTGCGCAGATTGCGCCGCAAAAAAACTTTAGCGAAAAAATTTCATTGTCGGAACAAAAGAATGCTGCTGCATTTTTAAAGGGAACTCTCGAATATAATGGGGATAATTACGATTTAAAATATCATCGTTTCAGTTGGAATATCGATCCCGATACTTTATTTATAAGTGGTGAAGTAACATCATATTTTGTAATTACCAAAGCATCCGTTAATCAAATCAGCTTCGACTTATCATCTGTTCTTATTGTTGATTCTATAAAATATCATTCATCTATTCTTACCTTTTCTCATGCTGCAAATAATGCGCTGACTATTGATCTGCCTTCCGCTTTATCAATAAATACTCTTGATTCGCTTTCTGTTTTTTATCATGGCAATCCCCCTAATGGTGAAGGATTTGGAAGTTTTATCAAATCCGATCATGAAGGAACGCCAATAATATGGACACTTTCGGAGCCTTTTGGCGCTAAAGACTGGTGGCCCTGCAAAAACGATCTTTCCGACAAAATTGATTCTATCGATATATTTGTTACAACTCCTCAGCAATATAAGGCTGCCTCTAACGGAATGCTGATTTCCGAAATCACTCAGTCAGGCTTTAAAACCGCTCACTGGAAACATCGCTACCCTATTGCTGCTTATTTGATTGGTGTTGCCGTTACCGATTATCAAACATTTTCAAATTATGCCCATTATGCTGATGATTCCATTCAAATACTTAATTATGTTTTTCCTGAAAGTCTTTCAAATGCTCAACAACACATGCCTGATGTAGTGCAATCTTTGGAACTTTTTGACAGCCTTTTCACTTTGTATCCTTTCGTGAATGAACGTTATGGACAAACTCAGTTTAAATGGGGGGGCGGTATGGAACACCAAACAATGACTTTTCTTGGTGATTTTTCATTTGATCTTATGACTCATGAATTGGCTCATCAGTGGGTAGGCGATATGATAACCTGCGGAAACTGGCACGACATCTGGCTTAACGAAAGCTTTGCCACTTACTGGACAGGACTTGCTTACGAACATTTATTTAATGGATATTACTGGAATATCTGGAAAAAATATGAATTAGATGATATAATAAGCGAACCCGGCGGATCTGTTTATTGTTACGATACTACTAGTGTAGAAAGAATATTTGATTCCCGCTTAACTTACAATAAAGGAGCTATGGTGCTGCATTCGCTCCGATGGATAGTTGGCGACAGCGCTTTTTTTGCAGGAATGAAAAATTATCTCACCGATTTGAATCTTACTTACTCTTATGCCTGTTCTGATGATTTTATTTCACATATTGAAAATGCTTCCGGTAAAAACCTAACTGAATTTTTCCACGATTGGTTATATGGTGAAGGATATCCGTCGTATACAATCCACGCTGCCGTAATTTCTGATAATAATGTTCAACTTACAATTACTCAGACACAGTCGCATAATTCGGTTAGCTTTTTTGAAATGCCTCTTCCGATAAAATTTAAAAACGAAACACGCGACACGATAATTATTTTGGATAATACTTTTTCAGGTCAGCAATACACCGTGAATCCGGGTTTTCATGCTGATTCTATTATTTTCGATCCGGAAATGTGGATTATTTCAGGAAACGATACTGTAATTTCTAATATTGAAGTGCACTCGTCTTTAGCAGATTTTTCAGTATTTCCAAATCCTTTTACTGATTTTTTAACAATAAATTTTGCAGGAAATAAGCTTCAGCAAGCAGAAGTTTATGATGTTAGAGGAATGCTTGTAACTGCCGTAAAAGCTGATAATTCTATCTACGGAAGTTTAAAATTTTCGATGCCCGATATTGCAAAAGGTGTTTATTTTTTGAAGTTAATATTTGATGATAAAATTGTCGTGAATAAGATTGCGAAGTTCGAGTAATTCCGTTCATCTCGATACATCCGCTAATTGGCGGACACTCGATGAACGGAATATTTCAGGTAGTAAGACAAAGAGTGAAGTCACACTGAGGAGAGGCATAGTAGAATTTATTTTTTACAATAAGCTTAATGCCTCGTCTCGAAGTGTGGCAGGGGTTTTATTAATATAGTTCTTTTGAATGCCATACTTCGAGACGGTTGCTTCCTTAGTGGAATCAACCTCCTCAGTATGACAAACAACTTTTAAAAAAGGTTTCGGTGAATATGTAATTTATTTTTATAACATTTTTGTTTTTGCATAAAATCAGGTAATCAGTAAAAATTACAGCCTACCGATTACCGATTACTTGTCTAAAAAGCTATAGTATTGCCTTATATCAATCTTTTTTCTAAAAGATACAATCGAATTAGAAAAAACAGATTGATAAATGCCGATTTGCTTTGTGTTTATTCTTTTTTTATAAGAATATTATAGAAAGCTAAACGGTATTAAACGTATATCCAAGTTTAGTGAAATGTTCAAGGAATATTGGTAAAGCGTAAAGAACCTTTTCCTTTGCTTTCAAGCTGTCGTGAAGTACTACGATTGAACCGCTTCTTGTATTTTTTAGTAAAATTTCGAGGCATTTTTCCTTACTTACATTTTTGTCGAAATCGCCGCATATTAGACTCCACATTATTATGGAATAATTGTTTTTCAGTTTTCGCAACTGTGATAGTTTAAGCTTTCCATAAGGTGGTCTGAAGAGATTTGATTTTACAATCTTGTTGCATTTTTCAACATCTTCAAGATATTTTTCGGTTTCCGTATTCCAACCATTCAGATGATTGTAAGTGTGATTTCCTACTGAATGCCCCGATTTTACGAGCATTTCAAAAATATCAGGATTATTTTTCGCATTATTTCCCACACAAAAAAAAGTTGCTTTTGCATTATATCCGTAAAGTATTTCAAGAATTTCAGGAGTAACCGACGGTTCAGGGCCATCGTCAAATGTAAGGTAAATGGTCTTTTCGGAAGAACTCATCTCCCAAACCATAGTTTTGTGAAATATCTTTTTAAATAAAAATGGTATCAAAAAAAAATACATATTGCTCCTGAAAATTTTATGATTATTAATTTCGGAAGTTTTTTGGCCTAACCACAGTAAAGGTTCTAATTATATTGAACCCAAAATAAATATCACCTTTATTCCATTTCCCTGTGGTTTCGGTTATAAAACCTCTTTCAAACAAGGGATGCGAATTTGTAAAAAACAGTTGAAATACATGTCCGCCTGTTTCCATGTCAACACCAAAAGACAATGAATTGCTGAAATCGTCTGCGGTCTGTCCGGGTAATACATAATGATATTCAGTATTTACAGACATCCTGTTGGAAAACTTATATCTGCCGCCCCCTCCTACTGCAAAACAATCGTTCTGGTCAACAATTTTCTTTACCAGATTTTTATGAACATGGGTTGCAATGATCTGCAATGATAAATTATTGTTGAATTTGCGAGCGATAAGCATTTGACTTACGAATGACAATCGTGAAGTGAAATAATTATCACGGTTAGGGTCTTCCCATTTTAAAGTGTTAAGAGTTGTATTGCCAAAATAAGAAACAGAAATAGGAATTTTAGATTTTTGCTGCCTTAACAATTTTAATTTTAAATAACCATCCGCCGTTTTTTGGTAAGTGCTTCTACCTATTCCCACTTCGAGTATATCAAGAATACCATATTCCAACCCAAGACGAATAGTTGACTGATCCAAACCGAAAAATTCAGATTTCCCCTCGTTTATACTCCCAAAATGATGAGATATGATGAAATTCAAATTTCCTTTGGCAACATTTTCAATGGATTGCCCGATAACGAGACGAGTGGTTTTAAAAGCAGCTGTAGTGTAGTCTTTAGCGGTATTTTCATCATCTTTCAGCATATTCATTAATTCCTGTGAATACGATTTTTGAATACACAAACTACCTAGCAATAAAAAAAGCAAAGTGATTTTTTTCATAAAATTCAAATTATAATTATGAATAAAAAAGCAAAAAATACAAATCTGATCTTAAAATTTAAAGGCAAATTAGAGTTTGTCTGTAATGTCGCCAAAAATAAAAATATTGCAAATTGCAAAAGTTAAATTGCAAATTGTAAATTTATAAGACTTAGAATTATCAATGCTTATAATGTTTTTTGAATTTTGCACTTTAGATTTTAT
>JAAXXA010000529.1 GCA_013334735.1 Bacteroidota bacterium | reverse complement strand
ACACTATTATGGAAACGTTGCGTTGGCTCAAAGCATTAGGCGGTGTAAAGGTTATGGAAGAAATGAACAAGAAAAAAGCTCAGATTCTTTATGATGCAATGGACAACAGTAAAATTTTTGTTGGCACTGTAGCAAAAGAAGACCGCTCACTCATGAACATCTGTTTTGTAATGAGAGAAGGTTATACTCAGTTTGAAGAAGAATTTATGAATTTTGCAAAAGCTAATGGAATGATTGGAATTAAAGGACATCGTTCAGTTGGCGGTTTCAGAGCTTCTTGCTATAATGCACTTCCTATCGAAAGCGTTCAGGCTCTTGTTGACTGCATGAAAGAGTTTGAAAAAAGTAAAGTGTAATAAACTAAATAATAAGGAAAAAACATTAAGCTATCAATTAAATTTAGTTGGTAGTTTAATGTTTTTATTTAAAATTGGTGTTTTTTGTGGTTTGAATTTAGTTAATTAAAAGTATAATGAAAAAATGTTTTGCAATTTTTTTAATAATTACATCAATAATATCCTGTAATAAAAAAGATAGTGAAATCAGATTACCAAGCTTTCAAACTCCAATTGTAACGGGTTATCAAATGAGAGATATTGTGGGGAATTTTATGTGTAATGTTGGTAATCCAAATATAAAATTAGGTAATAATTCAAACGATTATAGCACATCTGAATATTACATGTCTTGTTATCCCAATCCGGTTCATGAATCTGGAATTTTTTCTATATATATTAAAACACCTACAGATTCTATTCTTAAACAAATTTGGGTTACTCCCGCAACAAATGATGGTGAGGAAAATGCAAATTCAAATACTGATTTAACTCTTTTATTTGCAGGAGGGTGCCCGATTTTTGAACTTGAAACGTATCTTAACCATATATATGTGCCAATGGTTAAATCTTCTGTCCATGATAGTTTGGGTACGCCAATAAATGGTGTGTCATATCCTAGTGGTTTTTATCGTGTATATGTTAAAGTTAATAATATCTTGTTATGGGACAATATCTATTTATCAAATAATTTATAAATACAATAAAATGAAAACTGCAAAATTTGTATTAATTACATTAGTAATATGCCTTTTTACATCAAGTCTTTTTTCCCAAAATGATGATAATTCAAAGAGAACTGTTGGGCTAAGTGCAACAATACAATCAGAACAATTTGGTATTAATATTCCAATATGGATTTATAAAAATGTTACTATTGGACCTGCTATACAATTGCTGTATTCTGAAAATGTTGGAACAGACCTTGGTCTAGGATTAGTATCAAAATTTTATATCAATAATGGTAAAGTTTCTCCTTATGTTGGAATTAAATTGGGTTTTATTAGTAATATACCAAACGAAACTACTATTGTGCAACAAATGGCAACAACAGATATAATTGGAGGATTTGCTTTTGGTGGAGAGTATTTCTTTGACAAACAATTTAGCATTAGCATAGAAATACAGGGAAATTTTACTAAATCAGATCCTGAATCACAACGTTTTGGTAATCCCGATGGATTAAATTTTAATACAGCTTCAATGATATCAGCAAATATTTATTTTTAATTGTATAATTCATTATAGTTAATTCAACCATATTAAATTTTAACCGTATAGTTTATATTGCAAATCCTGATAAAATATATCTTTTTAATTCACTAATTTCTTAACTACCTTTTCACTAAAATGTCAAAAACCTCTTTGCAACAGAAAAACTACGACTGAATTGCCATGACCTTCAGGTCGTGGGAGATATTGCACAATACAGATAGTGGCTTTAGCCCAAAATACTAATGAAAACTAAATGTTTAAATTTATCCTGATTAAAATAAATGCTTAACTAAACAAACATTTGTAATAAATTTTATAAATGTTTTAAAACGGACTTATAGAAAGCCAATAGTTAGCGGTAAGGCAAAGAAAAAGATATTTGAAATTGGTTTTGGAAGAGGAAAATTATTAACTTTGTAAAATGAAACAAAGAATTTACATAGATACTTCAGTAATTGGAGGATACTTTGACGAAGAATTCAGCGAATCGACACAAAAACTGTTTGAACGTCTCGAAAAAGGAGAAGTAGTATTTGTAATTTCAGACTTATTAGAGCTTGAACTTATAGAAGCACCCTCCCGAGTGAGAGAACTATTATATAATTTTTCTTCCGAAAAGTTTGAGCGAGTTTCATTAACAGAGGAAATAAAATTACTTGCAGATACTTACATTTCGACAGGAGTAGTTGGAAAAACAAGCTTAGAAGACTGTCGTCATATAGCATTGGCGACCATTAATAAAGTAGATGTGTTAGCAAGTTGGAATTTTAAACATATAGTAAACCTAGATAGAATAAAAGGATACAACTCCGTTAATTTGCGAATGGGTTATCCGATGATTGAGATACGTAGCCCTAAAGACTTAATACATTATGACAATGAATAAGAAAAAAGAAAAGAGTTTCGACGCAGTAAAGATGATGCGAGAGATACGCGATAAAATAAGCCAAGAGACCATAAATATGACTTATGAGGAGTTAAAGGCATATATAGAAACACGTATCAAACAAAGCGGATTAAAACCTATTGGGCTATAGCTAATTTGCCCAACCGCTAACAGAGGCCTTATCCCATGCGAGTTTCAATGCAGAAAAAACATTTGCACGCTTAATAAATGTTTGTGTAGGTGGACAGGGAAGTACCTTTTAAGCCAGCGCATAACTAGCGGTCTGCTCACAGTGGCTGTTCAGTGTTTCGTAGGACAGAGAAGTAATAAATTTAAACTGTAGTGCTTCGTGGAAACTGAAGTGGGTAAACACCACCACCAAAAGCAAGCAGCCAGGCTTCGTCATCGCGATAGCGATAATGCCGAGAAATTTTCAATTTGAACGAACTTCAAAATAAAATAAATTTTATAAACTAATTTAACATACAAATGCTTTTTTTG
>JAAXXA010000528.1 GCA_013334735.1 Bacteroidota bacterium | reverse complement strand
AAATATTTATTTATAAGGCTGTCGGCTTTTTTATTATCAGCTTTATTGCTAAAATCGAAAACAGAATTATAAGCGGGAAATTTTATTTTAAATTCCTTTTCGCTTGTATTAATTACAATTTCAGGAAAAAAAGCAGAGGCTATCAATAAACCATCAACTAATAATAATATGAGTATTGTTTTAAGCGCGTTGTTTTCCATTCTATTTCTTTCCTGCGTCATCAGCGTTCTAACCTATAATTCATAAATTTCTTTAAAGCTCAATACTGTTGTCATTTCGACGTCCGCCATGGCGGAGGAGAAATCTAATAGATAATACGTAATAGATTTCTCGTTAACACTCGAAATGACAGAATTTCCAAGAGTTTTAGAGAAATTTATAAAATTTATGAATTAATCCGGCTAAACCATTGTTTAAGTATTTATTTTTTATTTTTCTTTAAGCGGAAACTTAATAATAAATTTTGTTCCGTTAGTATTTGTTAAAGAAATTGTTCCGTTTATTTGTTCTGTAAGCGAACACACCAATTGTAAACCAAGTGTATGAGTATTACGGAAATCAATTTTTTGTGGAAATCCATCACCATTATCACAAATAACCAAACACAATTCATTTGCTCCTCCTTTGGCTGAAATCTTTTTTAAGGATATTTCTAATTTCCCATTTTTACATTTTTTAAAAGCATATTTCAAGCTATTAGAAACCAATTCATTAACTATTAGTCCAAGTGAAATCATTGTATCAAATTCGAGTGGAATGCTTTGGGTGTTTATTATTATTTTTATTTTTTGTGAAGAAGTTGAATAAGTATGTAGTAAATAACTGGTTAACGATTTTATATAATCAGAAAAATCGATATAAGTAAATTCTTCCGATTGATATAGCTTTTCATGAATTAACGCCATTGATTTAATTCTGTTCTGGCTTTCCTGATAGATTTCAAGTATTTTTTTATCATTGATATTAGCTGCTTGTAAATTAAGCAAACTAATAATTACCTGCATATTATTTTTTACCCGATGGTGTATTTCTTTAAGTAAAATTTCTTTTTCCTTAAGCCTGAGTTTTAAAAGTTCTTCTGTATATAACCTTTCTTCATTTTCTTTTTTTAATTTGATATTGGTTTTTTCCAGTTCCTGAGTTCGTTTTTTTACTAAAGTTTCAAGCTCACATTGATATTTAAGGAGAAATTCTTCATACTTTTTTCTTTCCGATATATTTCGCATGGTAGCTTGAAATGTTCCGTTTAGCATAAGCTTTGTGCTCATTTCAATGTCGATAGATGTTTTATCTTTGCGTAAAAGGACGCGTTCATTAATTACGGTTTGTTCTGTTTTTATTGAATCATAATACAATGGTTTCTTTTTCATTTCATTTTTTGAAAAAAGTTGTACCATGTTCATTGTTAAAAGTTCTTTCTTGGAATATCCCGTTATTTCGCAAGCCTTAGCGTTTACATCAATAAAATCGCCATTACTATTTCCCACAAAAATTCCATCGGCAGCCTGTTCAATTATTTTTCGAAATTTCTCCTCACTTTCCATCAATGCTTTTTCAGCCAATTTCTTTTTTGTAACATCCTGAAATGTTCCATATACTTTATTTGGTTTTTTTCCTGATAAACCGGCAATCACAAAACTTACATACAAAAATCTTTTATCTCCGTTAGGTTGGATAATATTAATGCTGTATTTACCGGTTTTCTTTTCGTTTTTCATAATTTCGTCAAAAATTATTTTAATCTTTTTCTTGCTATCGGGCACAGCGGCATTTTCCACCAAATCTAATGTAGGCACTATTTCATAAGCGTTGTATCCAAAAATTTTATACGTTTCTTCCGACCAAAAAAAGATTCCTGATTTTAAATCAAGTTCATATATCCCAATGTTAGATAATTCCTGAGTTTTTTTTAAAAGTTGATTTTCTTTTTCAAGTAAAAGAATCCGCTTTTCCAAATAATCTGAATTTTGTTTTTTTATATCGTTTTTCATAATAAAATCTAAATTAACAACGTACAAATTTACATAAATAATAAAAACGCAAGGTGTAATAACTATTGTAAATTTATAATATTAAAAAAAGACTCGTTTTTTGGTTTAAAAAACGAGTCTTTTTTTAATATTTCACAAAAAATAAAATGCTGGCATTTATCTATTTGAGCCTCTCACCGGATTTGAACCGGCGACCTTCCCGACATTAAATGTCGGGATGCACTACCAACTGAGCCTCTCACCGGACTTGAACCGGCGACCGTCCCGACATTACTTGTCGGGATGCTCTACCAACTGAGCCTCTCACAGGACTTGAACCGGCGACTTTCCCGACATTACTTGTCGGGATGCACTACCAACTGAGCCTCTCACCGGACTTGAACCGGCGACCGTCCCGACATAACATGTCGGGATGCACTACCAACTGAGCCTCTCACCGGATTTGAACCGGCGACCTTCCCGACATGTAATGTCGGGATGCACTACCAACTGAGCCTCTCACCGGATTTGAACCGGCGACCTGCTCATTACGAATGAGCTGCTCTACCAACTGAGCTAAAGAGGCTTTTAAATCTATTTTAGTTAACAAGCTTCCCGACATTATTTGTCTGAAGACTCTACCAACTTCGCTAAATATGCTTCTATGTATTTTCTGCTTTTACATTTTTTTATCCTTCGCTCCTCTGTTCTTGCTTCTTCAAGAATGCTAAAAGCTTTTTTTCCTTTTAATTCCCATGGTATTCCCTTTCGCGTATATATAGAATGTCCAATATTATGTTCGTACAAACGTCGGTTAATATTATTTGTTGAACCAACATAATATTTATTAAGTATCGGACTGTACAGTATATATAGATAACATTCCATTGAGTCTCTCACCGGACTTGAACCGGCAACCTTCCCGACATTTTTGTCGGGATGCTCTACCAACTGAGCTAAAGAGGCTTTTA
>JAAXXA010000527.1 GCA_013334735.1 Bacteroidota bacterium | reverse complement strand
TATACTTTAATTTTTATGAAAGAAAAATATTATACCGGATGGACAAAAGCTCTTCACTTTGTTTTTATTTGGTTAATCCCTTTCATTTGGATTTTATTATTAAAATCATTATTAAAACCACTTCCTGGTTCAGGTAGTTTTGATAATAAAAAAGATACTGATGGATTTAAAGATAATATTGATCCAACTGATTTGGCTGGTTTGAACGGGCAGACACCAAATGCTAATTAAGTTAGAAGAAATTGAAAGAAAATAAGACGATCACGATGATAAAATTATGTTAATTTTTGAATACCTCAAACAGTTTAAAGAAGCTAAGTAGCAACAATTATAGCATTCGAACAGTAAAAGAATTGGTTTTAAAAAAGAATAAAAATGAAATCTCCCGCACAATCCCGCAGCCAATAAATATTTTATTTTTAATAATATTTTGACATTTAAAAAATCCTTAATTTTGCATAAATAATTGTAGTGTTAAGTTATATCAATAAAATTTTACATTAGACATCATACAATCATTTTACATGTTAATGAATAAATTATACAAATCATTAAAAGAATACAAAATTAAAATTGTAAAATTGCAAAATGTTCAAAAATACAAGGGTTTTAATTTTAAAATTTACATTTTAAAATTTACACTTTGCAATATAATTCGACAAAATTATTTTGTAATAAAGACAAATACATAGTGTACACTTTTCCCTCAAAATATTTAGAAAACGCAGTAAACGAGCTCTCGAAACTTCCCGGAATAGGGAAGAAAACAGCATTACGTTTAGTTTTGCATTTGTTAAAACAAGCGCCGGAGCAAACCAATTCATTGGGCGAATCGTTAATTAAACTTCGCAACGAAATATCTTTTTGTAATGTATGCCATAATATTTCCGATACCGAAACCTGTTTAATATGCAGCAATCCCAAGCGCGATAAGAGTTTAGTATGCGTGGTGGAAGATGTTCGTGATGTTATGGCGATAGAAAATACAAATCAATACAAGGGGGTTTATCATATACTTGGAGGCATTATATCTCCTATGGATGGTATTGGCCCCGGCGATTTAACTATCGACAGCCTTGTAAATAAAGTTGCTATAGGTGAAGTGAAAGAAGTTATTATGGCTTTAAGCGCAACTATGGAAGGCGATACAACTAATTTTTATATTTATAAAAGATTAAAAGAATACGATATTACTATAACTACTATTGCCCGTGGTATTGCTATTGGCGATGATCTGGAATATACCGACGAAATAACTTTGGGCAGATCCATCCTTAACAGACTTCCTTATGAAAACTCTCTTGTAAAGTAGTTCATGACAAATTATGCACTTCGTAATTCGTAATTGTTAATTCGTAATTCGTAATTCGTAATTTGTAATTCGTAATTGTTAATTTGTAATTCGTAATTCGTAATTGTTAATTCGTAATTGGAATTTACCGCGCATCATAAATCCACGCCGCCGAATTTATTTTTTGCTTAATACTTGCAATAGCTTTTTCTGCTTCTTCTTTTGTTGCATAATATTTATACGAAATGAACCAATACCCTCTGCCATCCTGTCCAACTATTTCTGCATAAGGAAACCCTCTTGTTTTTAAAGCAGCTACACTATCCTTTGCTTCCTGCATATTTGGATATGAGTCTGCAATAATATAAAAGTTCTTAGGTGTAGTAATTTTTGGCGCCGGCTTGGAATATTCTGTTGTTGCATTAGTAGTACTTGCAGCGGTTGTAGCGGGTTTTTTAGTTGTCGTTTCAGCAGCAGGTTTATTTGTGCTCTGAGTTTTAGTGTCGGTTGTTTTAGTAGTATTATTAGTATTTGTTTTAGTTGTATTAGCTGTTGTAGTGGGTTTTTTAGCTGTAGTTTCAGTTGCAGTTTTATTTGTGTTTTGAGTTTTACTGTCGGTTGTTTTAACGGTATTGTTAGTAGTTTTATTAGTTACAGTTCCTGTATTAGTTTTAGTTGTAGTAGTTGTATTAACTGAGGTCGTAGGCTTTTTAGCTGTTGTGTTAGTAACGGTTTTATTTGTATTAAGTGTTTCGCTGTTTGTTGTTTTAGTAGTATTGCCGGTAGATGTAGGCTTTTTGGTCAAAGTTTTGGTGTCGGTTTTTGTTGTATTTTGTGAATTATCAGTATTTGTTTTTACTGTATTTCCGGTAGTAGCAGGTTTCTTATTAGCAGTTTTATTTGTGCTCTGAGTTTTGCTACCGGTTGTTTTTGTAATATTCTTTTTACTAGTTGAAGTTTTTGTATTAGTTTTTTTTGAAGTATTTGAATTATCGACATCAGTTTTTTCAGTATTGTCAGAAGAAGAAGTTTTATTTGTTGATATTTCAGAATTAGTTTTTTTTGAAGATTTAGAATTATCGGGATTTGTACTTACAGTATTTTCGGTAGTAACAGGTTTTGTAGTTTCAGTTTCGGTAACAGTTTTTTTTGATTCGGAATCATTATTTGAATTTTGTGCATAAAAGGAGTTGGGATTTATTTTATCTTTAAATGGATTTACCCAATTCACAAATTCTTTTTTGCTGCCAATTTTATAAGTTAAACTGATTGCTGCAAAACTATATCTGTCCATATAGGAATTATTAACAACCCACGCATCTAATTTATCGGTATATGTAAGGTGCAATGTTATTTCAAAATTTATGTCGAATTTATCATCCGCTTTATATTTTACGCATAAACCAAAGGGAAATACTTTTGAATAATTCTGTCCTGTTTTGGAAAGTCCGAGCGAATCCCAGCCATATCCGGTTACAAAAACATCTTCGTCAAATGTAGATACTTTTGATCGGAATTGTACAATGCCAAATCCTGCCATGGCGTAAACATTCACATGTTTGTCGTGTATGGGGTAAAAAGAAATAAGATCATTCAAATTTATTATCCCTGAAGCAGAATATTCAATGATGTTTGAATTAAAATGCAAATTC
>JAAXXA010000526.1 GCA_013334735.1 Bacteroidota bacterium | reverse complement strand
TCTTTGATATTACAGACAGATTCTAAATAATTCAAATGCCCTTTTGAGTAGTACAATATTGTGGTTTTAGGGCTGCTGTTTTTAATAAATATTGAAATTCGGTTGCCAATAATTTTATCAATTTTAAAAATACTGCTATTATTTTCTAAAATATAATAAGGCAAATACAATCCCGAAACAATAATGGTTCCTGATTTTTTATTAAAATTGACATCAACCGGATCATCCTCATCATTAATATCATGTGTAATTATTAAATTAGAAACAGCAAAATGTTTATCATATTTTTTGAATATAATCGCGTTGTCAAATGTGCTATATCTGAATATATATGCTCCTTTAAGATTATCAGGGAGGTTAATAATAATAAGATTTTCGCAGGAATCAATTTTACTAATTTCATTTATTATATTTTCTGAAATAACCGATGCTTTATGCCAGTAAAGGTTTTCACGGGAAACGTAAAAAAGATTAATGCAAAAAAACAATATTAAAATTGTATAAAATATAAACTTTTTAAAAATATCCGATAATACAATTATCATAAAAATTGAAATAAAAGCAAAAGGCAGATAAATAAGTCGTCCTCCTTGAAAATTTGTATAACATATTTCAAGAGAAATAACTGGAATAATGAGCAAATACGCACTTATAAGAACAAATAATGATAAAATAAACAAGTTTGTTTTATGTTTCACCAAACTTTTTATAAAAAAATATGTAACCGTAGCTATAACAATAATAACCATCAAAATAACAAGGTAATTATTATATGTTGGAAAACAAAAAAGCCTGAAAGTATAATACGCGAAGTTTTCTAATAGAAAAGAAAATTTAAAATTCGCCTGAATTTTTTCAGTAAAATTTCCTCCAAATAATTCTCCGAAATATATTATCCTAATTACTATATAACCTGCTAATATTAAAAAAAACAAAGCAGTATTTTTGAAGTTAATTTTATGAAAAGGTTTGTCGCAATAGAATAATTCAAAAAGTAAAATTAGCAAAGGAAGCATCATTCCTGATTCATAAGTAAAAAGTGACAGAGAATATGAAATAAGAGAATAGAATAAAAATATTTTTTTCTGTTTATCATTAAATTTAAGATAGAAATAAAAAGATAAAAGGACGAAAAAAGCGGCGCTAACTGTGCCGATTCCACTTATCCAAACTACTGCTTCGGCGTGAAAGGGAGAAATTAAAAATAATAAACCGGCTAAAACAGCAATAAAATATGGTTTATAAAAAGTTTCACCGGATTTTTCATAAAACTTTATAAGATTTTCCGCAATTTTGAATACAAGATATGCATTAAAAATATGAATCAAAAGATTCAATACATGATGCAAGCACGGAACGCCGGGTGCAATTAGCTCACATAAATAAAATAAAAACCCGTTAATCGGACGGAATAATCCTTCGCCTGAATAAAACGAATATTTTTTAGTTAAATTTAGCCACGCGAAATCATCACATAAATAATAATCCATTAAATTTCCTGAATAAATAAGAAATCCTGCTGTCAAAAAAATCAACAAAGTCAAACCATTTTTTTGTTTTCTATTATTATTCATTAGATATATTTCCGTTATAGAATAATGATATTTTTTTATTTGGACAATGACCGATTAAACTCGTACAAGCGAAAAATATCATTTCGGTATATTAAACTGAATTTATTTGTATCAGGAGTAAAAGATTCCATCGTTGTAAGCACCATATAATCTATTTGGGGAAGTTTCCCTATGTTAATATTTTTATATTTTTTTTTCATTCTTTCAAGTTCTGCTTCTGGTACAATAACAGGTCCGTCCTGAGTAACATCAATTTTTAAAATTTCTTTTTTTTGAATTGCGCTATATGAATCAAAAGGAGCAAAAGTATTTGAACTGTTTACCATGAATTTAGGTCCACCGAACCAAAACGCCCTGCATGGTTTTTCAAGAAGTTTGCTAAAAAGAGTATCCGACAAATTATTTATTTTACCAAATAAAATAAGACGTTCTTCTATTATCTCATCATCGGCTGTTGTCTCGAAAAGTTCAGGAAAAAAAGAAGATCCATTATTAAATGTAATCCAATACGAGTGAACAAGCGGATCAAGTGTGGCAAGAACGGATTCTTTTTTTTTGGACAGTTTGTCTAAATTATTTGTCAATTTTGTAAAGCAGTCACGATAATTATTTTTATAACGAAACTCCGCGGAATACATGTGTTCTTTATAATTAACTGCTCTTTCAGCTCTTTTATATGCTTCACGCATTCCTAGTATAACAGCTATAACCAAAATAATATTCTTTATAAGAAATTTAGTTTTTGAATTTATTTTGCCATATATTTTACTAAACAGATTATCCCGAAATATCGTAAATAATAATATTCCGGCAATAATATAAGAATATGAATAAAACCGAATAGAAACTTCCACGAAATGATGCATTGAAAATCCTTTTCTGAAAATAAATACAAATAAAGCCATTGCATATATTCCTGATATTGCAATTAAAATTGTAAGACCCAAGCCCCTAATTCTATTACAAAAAATACTTTTTGCAGTTTTATAATATAACATTATTAATATTGAAAAGCATGCTGTTATTATTAATAAAATTAATGGAATTAAAGAATTAGCAGGTATTAAAAATGGAGAATAATTATTTATTTCATAAAATACCGGTTTGACTAATAAACCTGATTTCCATTCTATATTTTGAATTAAAAAAGGGCAGAACACAATAAAAAAAGACAATAAAGCGATTAATATTCCTTTAATTATGTATTTCCGTTTCTCTTCTTCCAATAATAACCATATTATTAATAAACCTTCTGCAATCACAATAGCAAAGCCTGTAAACAGATCTGATTGAATCATGAGGGCATTAAGACTTCCAAAAAAAATCCAAAATAAATTCCTATGAAGCGCTTTATCTTTATAGAAAATAAG
>JAAXXA010000046.1 GCA_013334735.1 Bacteroidota bacterium | reverse complement strand
TTGCATTTGCAAATATAAACTTTGAATGGCTAAACGAAAAAATAAAACAGATATTTCTGATTTTTTAACCGAAATTATTATAAAAGGAATTCAGAAAGAAAAAGGAAAAAACATTGTGAGCCTTAACCTTAAAAAAATTCACAATTCTGTAACGGATTATTTTATTATTTGTCATGGTAATTCTAATATTCAAGTTCAGTCTATTGCTGAATCAATAGAAGCTGAGGTTAATAAAGCTGTCAGTTTAAAGCCTTGGCATAGAGAAGGAATCCAAAATGCAGAATGGATATTGCTTGACTATGTAGATGTGGTAGTTCATATTTTTCAGGAGAATACTCGTAATTTTTATAATATTGAAAAGGTGTGGGCAGATGCAGAAATTATTCAAGTAGAAGAAAATTAATCCGCCATAGGTGGTGCGAATTATAGAAATAAACTTATTAAAAAATATTTACGAATGGCAGATAACCAAAATACTGAACAGAAAAAACCAACCTTAAATCCAAATTCTAATATAAAAAAACCAAAAGGTAGTTTTAATTTTTATTGGATTTATGGAATATTAGCAATTGTATTCCTTGCTTTGCAGTTTTATAGCTGGAATGGGTCCAATGAAAAAATATCTTTTCAAAAATTTGAAAAAGATATGTTAAGGTCAAATGATGTAGAAAAAATTATTGTTGTCAATAAGGACAAAGCCGAAATCTATATCAAGAAAGATAAATTAAGTCAGGAAAAATATAAAAACATTAATAAAGGAGTAGGAGGGGCTTCGAATATTGGACCGCATTATTATTTTGAGATAGGGTCAGTAGAATCTTTTAATCAGGATTTATCAAAAGCGAAAAATGATATACTTGCCACAGATACTATCGGAAAAACAAAAGATGAAAAAATAAAAATTATTAATGGTCTGAACATACCAATTGAATATGAAACCGAAAGTAAATGGGGGCAGGAAATTTTGGGTTGGATTATTCCCATAGGATTGATGATATTATTATGGGTTTTTATTTCACGCAAAATGGGAGGCGGAATGGGTGGCGGCCAAATATTTAATATCGGAAAATCAAAAGCGCAATTGTTTGATAAAGACACAAGTGTAAATATAAACTTTAATGATGTTGCAGGGCTTGAAGAGGCAAAAGTTGAGATAATGGAGATTGTGGATTTTTTAAAAAATCCCAAAAAATACACGGATTTAGGAGGTAAAATCCCAAAAGGAGCATTGTTGGTAGGACCTCCGGGGACAGGTAAAACATTACTTGCTAAGGCTGTTGCCGGCGAAGCGAAAGTTCCTTTTTTCTCCTTGTCGGGTTCCGATTTTGTTGAAATGTTTGTTGGAGTTGGCGCTTCTAGAGTTAGAGATTTGTTCCGTCAAGCTAAAGAAAAAGCACCTTGTATAATATTTATTGATGAAATAGATGCAATAGGCAGATCACGTGGACGTAATCCGCTTGGTGGGTCAAACGATGAAAGAGAAAATACGCTTAATCAGTTGTTGACCGAAATGGATGGTTTTGGGACTAATGTGGGTGTTATAATACTTGCTGCTACTAACAGAGCTGATATTCTCGACAGGGCATTGATGCGCGCAGGTCGCTTCGACAGGCAAATTCATCTTGAACTTCCTGATATTACCGAACGACAGGCAATTTTTAAAGTACATATTCGTCAATTAAAATTAGATGCAAATGTTGATACTGATTTTCTTGCAAAACAAACTCCCGGTTTTTCAGGCGCTGATATTGCAAATTTATGCAATGAATCGGCATTAATTGCTGCAAGAAACAATAAAAAACTAATTGATAAACAGGATTTCCTTGATGCTATTGACAGAATAGTTGGAGGATTGGAAAAACGCAGTAAAATTATTTCTCCTGATGAAAAGAAAGTAATAGCATTTCACGAAGCAGGTCATGCTTCTGTTAGCTGGATGCTCGAATATGCAAATCCTCTTATTAAAGTTACTATAGTTCCCCGTGGAAGAGCATTGGGTGCTGCCTGGTATTTACCCGAAGAAAGACAAATTACAACATACGAACAAATGCTTGACGATATCACGGCAACACTTGGGGGTAGAGCTGCAGAGGAAGTTGTGTTCGGTAAAATTTCATCCGGCGCACTTAACGATTTGGAAAAAGTTACCAAACAAAGTTATGCCATGATTGTTTATTACGGACTTAATAAAACTATTGGGAATATTAGCTATTATGATTCTACAGGAGCCTCGGAATATTCGCTCAATAAACCATACAGCGAATATACCGCCGAGGTTATTGATAAAGAATTGAGCAAATTAATTGAAATGGCGTATGAAAGGGCTAAAAAGATATTAGTTGATAATAAAGAAAATCTGGCAAAACTTGCAAATAGATTGTTAGAAAAAGAAGTTATTTTCAGGGAAGATCTTGAGGAAATTTTTGGAGAACGTCCTTTTAATGATGTGGAAATTAATAAATTAAAAGATAAAAAACCTAAAACACCAACATCTTTCCCTGCTGATGTTAACGATTCTCTTTTTGAAAACAAAGTGTAAATTAATAGACTCTTTATATAAACTACAATTTTTGAAATAATTTTAGATTTAAGAATTATGATTTAAGATTTTAAAGTTGATTTTCAATAAAAAATCGCAAATCAAAAATCTAAAATGATATAAATGCTTGCTTTATGTACAATCATTAAATATAATCCATTATGGAAGAAAGTACACAACGTGAAAAAATATTAAAAAAGGT
This sequence comes from Bacteroidota bacterium, assembly GCA_013334735.1. Taxonomy (GTDB): domain Bacteria; phylum Bacteroidota; class Bacteroidia; order Bacteroidales; family CG2-30-32-10; genus JAAXXA01. Next base: position 8,360 of record JAAXXA010000046.1, on the reverse strand, counting down.
AAGAAATGCCTTGATTAGGAAGACTAATAATCCATTTCCCGACCTTGATTTTGAATCGGATATTTATAAGGAAATTAATGATTCTCTTGAAGTTGTTTTTGCTGAAGAGTTTATAAAAGTTGCGGGAAAATTTGTTTATTGTGAGTCGGAGAAAGAATTTGCCGAGAGTTTAAAAATATTAATGTGCGAAAATAATTGGATTAATGTTTTTTGCATTGAAGAAAAAATAAAACAAATACTTACTGATGGTCAAATTCCGTTTTTGTTTGAAAACGATGATATGAAGGATGTTGAAGTGGGGATTACATTTTGTGAATATTTGATCGCGAGGCTTGGCAGTATAATGGTTTCTTCTAAACAAGAATGTGGAAGACGAATGTTTGTTTATCCTCCGGTTCATATTGTTGTCGCTTATATTTCTCAACTTGTTCCGAATTTGAAACAGGCGCTTGACGGAATTAAACAGAAGTATGGAAATAAAATGCCTTCTATGATTTCGGTTATTACAGGTCCCAGCAGAACAGCTGATATCGAAAAAACATTAGTTATGGGCGCTCATGGACCTAAGGAAATTTATGTATTCCTTATTGATGATACACTTTATGAGTAATATTTTAGTTAGAGCTTTAACCGGATTCATATTTATATTGACTGTTGCCGGTTCAGCAATTTTAGATTTCAGACTCTTTTTATTATTTTTTGGAGCATATACTTTTTTAGCTTTAAGAGAATTTTATAAGCTTATCAGTAATACTGACACAAAACCTTTAATCGCGGTTGGTATAATTATAGGAATTGGCATTTACTTAATTTCTGCCCTAAGTGTTTTAAGCATTATTACTACAAGACAAGGAGGAATTTTTTACATTTTTACTTTTGTGATATCTGCTTCAATTTTTTTAATAGAGCTATATCGCCATTCAAAAACTCCTTATTTTAATATTGCATATACCTTTTTAGGTGTGATTTACATCGCGATACCCTTTTCCATGCTAATTTCTTTTTCTGAATTTCAAAAAGAATACAGCACCTTTTCATATCAAATTCTTGGATATTTTTTTATTTTATGGATGTATGACACGTTTGCATACCTGTGTGGGATGAAGTTTGGTAAACATCGCTTGTTTGAAAGAATCTCTCCGAAGAAAACTTGGGAAGGCGTTATTGGAGGGGCTTTATTTGCTTTTATAACGGCATATATTATTTCTCTTTATTTTTTGCCAAATTCATTATTACATTGGAGTATTATAACAGTAATTGTTGTAGTTTTCGGAACATTTGGCGATTTAGTTGAATCAATGTTTAAGCGTAGCTTGGATAAAAAAGATTCAGGAACTATTCTACCTGGTCATGGAGGTATATTGGATAGATTTGATGCTGTATTTCTTTCAGCGCCGGTTGTTTATTTGTATTTAAAAATTTTAGCTTTTATTTAAAATGACGATTCATAAAGAAGGTTACCATACAATAATAATAGCTTTTGCATTTCTATTAATTAGCGCAATATTGCTTCACACATTATTGCAAGGTTATATGTTATATAAGTATATTTTTGATGGAATATTGTTCCTGATATTCTTATTGATAATATATTTTTTCCGTTCCCCAAGAAGAGAAATGATGCTAAGCCATGAGTATTTATTTTCTCCTGCCGATGGAAAAGTAGTTGTAATTGAAGAGGTTTTTGAACATGAATATTTTAATGACAAACGGATACAAATTTCCATATTTATGTCGCCTTTAAATGTTCATCTTAACAGGTATCCATGCTCGGGAATAGTCCGCTATTATAAGTATCACCCCGGAGATTATCTTGTAGCCTGGCATCCAAAATCTTCAGAGCAAAATGAACGCACTACTGTTGTTATTGAAAATTATAGCAATCAATTTTTTCTTATTCGCCAGATAGCCGGCGCATTAGCAAGAAGAATAGTATGTAAAGCTGTTATAGGTAAATCAGTAAAGCAAGGGGAGGAGCTGGGTTTCATTAAATTTGGTTCAAGAGTGGATTTGTTTTTACCGCTTAATGCGGAAGTTAAAGTTAAATTAGGCCAAAATGTAAGAGGGCGAAAAACTGTAGTAGCTGAAATTAGTTGAATAATGCGTTTTTTATTTTAGAGATTATTAATAAAAATTTTATTTACATTTGCTTACTAAAAGTTGCCACAGATTACTCAGATTATCATAGATTCAATTTAAAAATCTAAAATAATATAAACACTTTTTTTATTGACATACATATATTATGGTAGTAGATATTTTTGTTCCCTGTTTTATTGATCAGTTATATCCTCAAACAGCTTTCAATATGGTTAAAGTATTGGAAAAGTTGGATATTGGAGTTAATTATAATACGGAACAAACATGTTGCGGGCAAGTAGCTTTTAACAGTGGCTTTTGGGATCATGCAAAATGTATAGGCGAAAAATTTATCAGAGATTTTTCAAACGACAGATATATAGTAGCTCCTTCCGCATCTTGTGTTAGCATGGTCAGAAATTATTATCCCGAAATGTTTCATAATTCTGCTTTGCATAATGAATTTAAACAACTACAGAAAAACATTTTTGAATTTACAGACTTTCTAACTAATGTAATGAATGTTAACGATATTGGAGCGTCGTTTAATGCTTCTGTTACTTATCATGATGCTTGTGCTGCTCTCAGAGAATATGGGTTGAAAGATGAACCCAGAACGTTATTAAGACACGTAAAAGGTCTCGAAATTATAGAAATGAAAAATAGTGATGTGTGCTGTGGCTTTGGAGGAACCTTTTCTGTAAAAAACGAGGCAATTTCTACCGCAATGGCTGAACAAAAAATAAATAATGCCCTTGATACCGGCGCTGAATATATTACTACAACGGAAATTTCCTGCCTAATGCACCTTGAAGCATATATTAAGAAACATAAGTTGCCTATCAAAACAATTCATATAGCAGATATACTTGCTTCCGGAATTTAAATTTTCTTTTCTTTTAGCTTTTTAAAGCATTCATTTAATTTGCACTTCAAATCATCAATGATATAATTAAGATTGCGAATAGTTCTTTCTTTGTTTTCGCATTCCTTACAAATATTATAAATTGCCTTCTGTTCGTTGACAATATTATTGTTGCCATTTTTTTCATTTTTTCCTCTAATTAGCCAATTAGCATCTACTTCGGGAAATGCTTGAAGAATTCGTGCAATTGATTTATAACCAGGTTCTACCTTGTCGTTTACCCACCAACTAACATATTGTTTTTTTACATTGATCTTTTCCGCAAATTCCCTTTGATTAAGTTTATTATTTTTCATAATGTTCTCAATCCTTTTACCTAAGGTCGTTTCCATAACATTATTAATTTAGATTAAATATAAATATGTTGTCAAGTAATAATTATATTGACTTTATGTAATATTTATATTTCCTTTGTACCTTAAATATAATACTTTTTTATTGAATATCCTAATTTTAAGTGAAAAAATTGATTTTTAAATTATTAGGAGGGCTTTTAAGATAACTTTGAAAAAGAGTAAAAATGAACAAATTTATTACCTGTCATAATGAATACGTTAGTTGTCGAAGTTTTTCATATATAATTTGGAATTTGAAATGATTATGATTTATTTTTTTAAAAATAATATCCTTATTTATGACCTTTATTAAAGTTAAAGCACAAATAACAGCAACTCGCGAAGAACTTAATAAAGAATTTCTTTTTGAGATGTTTGGTTTTATTCCTGAAATGGAGGTAGATGTTATTTTGAATACACAATTGCAATTTCCATTATTTTATGAAATTATATCACCAAATGGAACAATTTATACCATTAATTCAAAATATATAAAATTTGCAACTTCTAAGGAGTCAGAGACTAACAAGTTTTTACATTATGGCATACTTATATAGATTTATACCGTTTGGCTTTCTGTAATATTCTTATAAAAAAAGAATAAACACAAAGCAAATCGGCATTTATCAATCTATTTTTTCTAATTCGATTGTATCTTTTAGAAAAAGATTGGTATTATACTTCGACTGTTTTAGTTTGTAAAAGAAGCAAGCTAAAATGCTCATTATCACTGGTTCTAATCAGCTTTGTTTTTGCAATCCTGTTAAGAAACAGTATACATAAACTTGCATTCCTGCTTTCAGAATATTTATTGAGTAGTGTTATTTTTAATCTAAGGAATAAAAAACAGCATAATACTGAGATAAATAAAATATGCTGATTGAGCTACAAATAAAAGCGCCCATAAAATTGCCGGAATACCGGTAATGTACTGGAGGTTCGTTGCATCGCCGGCAGATTTGGGTTTTTTATATGCAATAATAACAAGCTCAATAGAAGAATAAAACGCTTCGAAAAGAATAACGCCGGAAAGCCCAGCGCTAACAGCATATTGCATAAACTCCCCACCATAAAAATACACTGCAAAAACAAGTATAGTAAATGAAATCAACCAGAATATGCCAAAAGTATTTCTTACATAAAACATTAGATTAAGCACTGCAAAACAAGTAATAATGTAAAATATTAATTTGTAATTTTCGATACTTACCAGGTAAAACATAAAATATGCTACTATTGATCCGAAGGGATATCCTGCAATTGAAACAATAAATTGACTTAGTTTTCCTTTAGTTTTTGTAATAGCAGTACCGGATGTATCGCTAAAAAGTTCGACTGAATAAACTTCTCCTCGTGATATAAGAGCCGCAATTGCATGTCCGCTTTCATGAATAAGAGTATTAACAACACGTACATATTTGCCAATGTAGGGTGTTCTGTTAATAATTAAAACAACTATGGGTATAATATATAAGATATAATTTTTGTCCAATGTTTAAGATTTAAAAATTTAATAACTTAACTAATGTTACACAAAAGTACTGAATTTAATATAGCGGTCAGTCCGCCATGGCGGAGAGCTGATTTTCCTGCAACATAGTGGAAGGAAAAGATAGTCGAAGACGACCGCTATATAGACAGCCACTCTTCGACACGCCACGATTTTTAGGACTATCTGTAATAATGATAATTAAATTAATCGTGTCGGCTCTGAGTGACTTTAACAAATAAATATAATTTTGCGTAACATCAGTAACTTAATTTATAAATCAATTGTTCGAGCTGAATTTCGGAGGCTTTAGCAGCATATTGGAGGTTTATCAATAAATAAGCCGCCTCTTCAAAACTAGTCTGGGCAACTTTAACTTCAAGGATTGTAACCTGATTTAAACTGAAATTTTGCATTACGGCATTTACAAGTTTTTTAGCAAGTAGAAAATTTTCAGATTGGGAATTTATTTGTTGAAGTGTTGAACTATACGATTGAAAAGCTTTTACTGCTTCGGCATTCAGATTATTGAGGATATTAGCCTGCTGGAGTTTTGAATTTTTTACTTCAAATTCGGCTACTTTGCGTTGGGTTTTAAAAACATTTCCATTAAAAAGGGGTATCTGCATTGTAATACCTGCTGAAGGTCCGAAATTCTGATTTGATAAAACAGAACCGTAATCATTATTTGAATTGCTGAATTCATAAGTTGCATTTAATTTAATTGAAGGATAACGTTGAGCGTTTTTTTCCTTAATAATTTGCTCATTAATTTTTACTTCTTGTTCAGCAGATAAATAAGAGGGATTGCGGTTAAGAGAGTTGATCACAGAATCCAATTGTAATGTTTTATCAATAATAATAGTATCATTAACATTAAATGAAACATATTTTTTTATTTTAATGATTTGCAACAATTCAGTTTTTGCCTGATCAATCACAAGTTGTTGCGACATAAAATTTTGTTTTGCCGAGTTCACATCCATTTGCGCCTGAAGAATATCAATGGCAGCAGCCATTCCTACTTTATTTCTTTCATTAACAATTTCGAGCTTTTTGTTAGATACATCAAGAGAGTTTTGAATAATTTTAAGATATTTTTCTTGCCTTATGATGTCGTAATATTTTAGCATTACATCTGCAATAATATTTTGTATCTGTTGATTTAATTGTATTTCGCTTTGTTTTTGCAAGCAATTTAAACGTTCTTTTTCAGCAACAATTTTAAAACCGTTAAATAATGTAATACTTCCGGTAATATTTGCATTCAATGTATTGCTGTTAGCAGCATTATTTGTATATGTGCTGCCATTACTAAGATTTTGATTTATATTACTAAGCGATTTATCTTCTCCCACATTAGCATTAATAACAGGTAATCCTCCGGCCTGACCATAATTATTATATGTTTTGTTTATTTCAACATTATTTTTTGCAATCATAATATCAAAATTATTCATGAGCGCTGTATCAATAGCATTCTGTAAAGTAATAAACTGTTGAGCATTCGTAAATACAGGGAACAATATGGTTATATAAAAAACAATTTTTTTCATTCTTAATTATCAATTTAGAAGTTTCCGTAATGTCGTTAAAATTAAAAATATTGCAAATTGCAAAATTTAAATTGCAAATGGCAAATTTATATGACATATAATTATCAATGCTTACAATGTTTTTTTAGATTTTGCATTAAATATTTTAATATTATGAGTTTAAAGACACACACACATTTAAGGATTCAGGTTTTCTATCGTTTGATTATCTACTTTATGTTTTCCTGAAATGAAAGTATAAACGGCAGGTATTACAAACAAAGTAAGAACTAATGAAAACAATATACCTCCCACAACAACAATACCCAAGGGAACACGGCTTGTAGAGGCTGCGCCAAGACTTAATGCAATTGGTAACGCGCCCAGCGAAGTTGCAAGACTCGTCATTAAAATAGGTCGTAATCGTTGTGTCGCAGCCTCAATAACAGCCTGAGTTTTTGATAAACCCATCGCTCTTTTTTTGTTGGCAAATTCCACAATTAAAATCCCGTTTTTTGTTACCAAACCTATAAGCATTATCATACCTATTTCAGAAAAAATATTTAGTGTTTGTCCGAAAATCCAAAGGCTTAAAAAAGCTCCGGCAATTGCCAAAGGAACTGTTAACATAATTATAAGAGGATCTCTGAAACTTTCAAATTGAGCTGCAAGCACAAGGAAAATCAATACAAGCGCAAGCATGAATGCAAAGGCAGTATTGGAAGAACTTTCTGCATAATCCCGCGAAGGACCACTTAAAGATGTTTGAAAACTTTCATCAAGTAATTTATCGGCAATTACCTGCATAGCTTCAACTCCATCGCCAATTGTTTTGCCATCTGCCAAGGAAGCAGAAATAGTAGCTGCTTTAAAACGGTTAAAATGGTACAAAGCAGGAGGATTAGCGTTCGAAATAATATTTGTTACAGCAGTCAAAGGAATATTATTCCCTTTGCTATTGCGAACGTAAAGGTTTGAAATATCAACCGGTTTTTGCCTGTCTTTCAGCTCAACCTGGCATATTACCTGATATTGCTTCCCATTCATAATAAAGTAAGCAAGTCGTCCTCCGCTAAAAGCGCTTTGTAAAACTTCTGCAATATCAGTAACAGTAAGACCAAATTCGCGCGCTTTCATTCTGTCGATAGTAAGATCGATTTCCGGTTTATTGAATTTAAGGTTTACATCAGCATTTTGAAATGTGTTATCATTTTTTACTTCATCCATAAATTTCGGAATAACAGCTTTAAGCTTTTCGAAATCAAGATTCTGTATTACAAATTGTACAGGCAAAGAGCCTTTGGAGCCTAATCCCACAGATATAGTTTGCTCTTCGATAGCGAAAACACGCACATTGTTAAATCGCGTAAATTTAGCGTTCAATTCTTTTACAATTGTACTCTGACTTTTTTTCCTTTCTGATGTTGGCGTCAATCCTATTCTTCCATTACTGCTGTTTACCCCTGAACTGCTGTATCCCGGAGTTGAAATAAAAGAAAAATCTCTTTCGGGAATGGAATCAATTAAAAAGTTTCCTATCTTATCTCCGATTTCTGACATATATGAATAGCTGGCTCCTTCAGGCCCTGTTACCTGGAGGCGAACATTGCTTTTGTCTTCAAGAGGCGCTATTTCACTCTGAAGATTTTTTCCAATTATAAAAACAATGATTAAGCATAATCCAACAATTCCCCAAGCAGTCCATCGCCTTTTGATGAAACGCTCAACTAATTTTTTGTAACCGCTTTCCATTCCACTGAAAAATGGTTCGGTTTTATTGTAGAAACTTCCGTGCTGAGCGCTTTTCCTATTCAGAAATACATTTAAAACAGGAGTAATAGTCAAGGAAACAAAAGCAGATACAAGCACTGCACAAGCAAGCACAACACCGAATTCCCTGAATAAACTTCCTACAAAACCCTGAAGAAACAAAACCGGTAAAAAGACGATTGCAAGAGTAATTGAAGTTGAAATAACAACAAAGAAAATTTCTTTAC
>JAAXXA010000045.1:9484-11110 GCA_013334735.1 Bacteroidota bacterium | reverse complement strand
CGCTCTTCCGATCTTATTACTAGGTGATTCTTTGCAAAGAATATATGGATTTATTGGTGCTTTTGTAAATTTACCAAATTTACCCATGAAAGGTCTTGTTGGAGTTATTGATGAATCATATTTAAAATTATACTTTAATAAAATCTCAATCATATAATTTGCCACGGTTGAATTAGGCGCTCTATATCCAATGACTTCTTTACCTATTATATCTTCTAATGTATATTTTGACTTTTTTAAATTTTCTTCAAATAATCTTTTGTTTGTAGAATTATAATCTATATGAACATCATTATGTGATGCAATTTCATGTCCGTTAAATGCAACCATTTTAACTAGATCCGGATAATATCTTGCAATTTCACCTGTAAAAAAAAATGTCCCAATAATATTATTTTCTTTAAATATTTGTAATATAAATTCCGTCAGAGGTATAATTTCTCCTATTGGTTTATCGCTTTTATAAACATCCTGAAAAAATGTTTTGGTATCTTTCCATAATGAAAATTTAGAACCCGTTGCCCATCTGCCCTGAAACCACTCATCCATATCTACGGATATCATAATTTTATTTTCCATTAAAACAAGTTTTTAAGTCTTTTACAAATATATTTTATTCCATCCTTGAATCTTGGACTTGAAAAATAAGTTGCTTCATTATTGTTATTTTCAATTAGAAATTCGTGATAGTTATCTTTTCGAAGAATTTCAATTGCTTCATACATAGCTATAGGGGATAACTCGAAAATTTTCTTTAAAAGACTATTTAAAGAATCCCTTTTCTTAATTTCTATTCTTTTTTGAACGATTATTAATCCACTATCAATACCTTCGTCAACAAAATGAATACTTATTCCAATTTCTTTTTCACTATTAATATACGCCCAAAAAGGTGCTAATCTACCTCTATATTTTGGTAATAAAGCAGCATGTCTGTTTATAACTCCGATTTTAGGAATTTCAAGTATTTCTTTCTTAAGTATATTTTGTGATTGGTTAATGATAATATCAACTTCAAGTTTTTTAATATCTACTATAAAAGATTTTTTATTAATACTATTGATTTCGAAAATTGGAATATTATACTTTAATGCAACTTTAGATATTGAATTTATTTTTAAAATTTTAAATTTTAATACTTCGATTATTTTTTTTATAATAGAGAAAACACCTGTAATTAAAACAAGAGTAATAAAATAATCAATCGTTTTAATTAAACTTTTCTTTTTAATAATTGATCCTTTTACAATAGCAATTCCAACAATTTCTTTTTTATATTGTTCAATAATCTTTATTAAAAAAGGATTTACAAAAACAGGGTCATTAGAAACTGAAATGAAAATTCTCATAGGTATTTATTTATAACTTCTTTCATCATTTTTGCATATTCCTCCAAATTGCAAAAAAAAGAAATTGATAACTTCTCATATTATCTTTTTCCTTTATAGTCGAGTATTATAACTGCATTGGTTTTATTGTTTTACATCAGTTTCTTTTAATTTGTTATTTTTAATAAAAAGTAAAGGTAATAAAGCAACACAAATATAAACAATAAATTCAGTAACCTGAATATAACGCGATTGAAACCAGCCGAATAAAGTTAATGTAAGTAAAGCCATTATGTGT
>JAAXXA010000045.1:0-9474 GCA_013334735.1 Bacteroidota bacterium | reverse complement strand
GTATTAAACAGAGAGAAAATACAAGGAAAATATCTTTGTTTTGCATCTTTTTAATAAATATTTTATAAGCAGAAATAATAAAAACCATCAAAAACATTATAAACCATAAAATGTTATTTATAAAAAAAGCATGGAATATGTTGTATATACGGACAGATTTAAGCCAAAGATTAGCTGTTTTAAAATTGAAATTATTTCCGATATTTTCACATTTTTCAGGAGGATAATAATATTCGCGAAATGTAAATTTCCCGAGTTCAACGGGGATTTGGACAGTCCAATTAGTCATTTTAAATGTAGTATCAAACATTATTTTATTTACATAGATGTCTTTAAATCTGTCATGCAAAATTGTAAAATAAAAATCAGGTCTTTCTTCGGAAATATCCAGAGAAAAGGTAGAAATAAGATTAATTTTCCCTGTAAAAAAATTATTTACTTGAATTTTACTATTCTTTGAAAAATAGTAATCTGTAGAAATTTTACGGTTTCCGAAAACACTAAAAACTCCTTCATGAAAATAATTAAAGGAAAGCCAAAAAATATTGAGAGCAACAAAAGGTATTAACAGATATAAATAATATGATTTTTTATAATCGAATTTATACAGATAAAATAAAAGTATAATGATTAAAAAGTATATATATATCCCATTTGAACGCGTAATTGCCACTAAAAATATTGATATAGGAGTCAATATCCAAAATATTTTATTTTTGGAATTAACTGAAAAAACTAATAAAGCTGTCGTAATGATAAGCATATTCCTGTAAAGTGATTCGGTACCCAATGCTGTGTCGTCATGTATTGTAAATCCATCCATCAAATAAAAACTAAAAAAAACAGCAAAAAGGATTGATAAATTTTTATAATACTTACAAATGCTATATGAGAGAAATAACGCGGCAAACAATGTAATAAAGTTTTGTACATAGATAATCGTAATAATATTATCACTTAATAAAGAAATAAAATATGAAAAGAGAATAAAGCCCGGAGGCAATATTCCAAATGAAAAGGATTGGTTATTATATATCTTTTGAACTACATTAAAATAGTCGAAAGCGTCCGGTTGGAATTCAGGAAGAGGAACCCAGATAAAAAAAGGTAATCTTGAAAATAAAAATGCAAAAATTATAATAATAAAAGAAATTATTAATGGATATTTTTTAAAAATGCAAATTATTTCGTTAAGTTTATTTTTCAACATATTACTTATTTTAGTTTGTTATTGTTTGATTTTAGCTTAACAATAAGCGGGTAACATCAGAAACACGCAGTATTTATTGTTAGAATATCCATTCTGGCAGAGCTGGCGCTTGAACTATAAATATTTGCCGAAACCTTTGCTATATCCGAAAAACTTTTGCCTGTTGTATAATTTCCAGCTAAAGTATATAAAAGTGTATTACTGGAATTATATACTTTAAAAGTAATTGCTGATGCAGAGGCAACAAGTTCTATATAATATACACCCCAGGCGCTACTGATAGCCTGACTGACAGTTCCTGAGCCATTACTTGCATTAAATTTCCCGCCATTATCTGAACCGTTGGAGCCGCTTTGTGATTCAATAAATGCAACTGTATTACCTGCATTATCTTGAAGGGTAATATTTTCCAGATTCAACCAAACATCTCGAGCATTTTGAATTTTTGCTTTAACTGATATTTGGGAAAAAGTTCCTAAAGAAAAATTAGTTACTAATATCCCGCTTTGATCAGTTGGTGTTGCATACCAATCACCATTGAAACCTATACTTCCGGAAGTATGAGTATATGTCATTTCATTGGTTGGCGGTTGAGACGTCATATCATAAGTTTTTGATATCGGTAATGGTTTTACCGATGCAGTATAAGTGAATGTTGAGCCTGAACATCCATTAGCTGTTGGAGTAATCAGATATACCGCGTTCACTGCTGCTGTAGTAGTATTATTTAGAGCTTCTGTTATCGGATTGCTTGTTTGAGCAGATACGGCAGCATTGCTTATTCCTGTTACTAATGCCCTAGCCCAACTGTAGGTAGCGCCACTAACATTGCTTGTTATAGAATAACTTTGCGCAACACCGCTGCATGCCGAACCCGTTGATGCACTATTGACAGCAGGTATCGGTTTTACAGTTACAGTATAAGTGAATGTTGAGCCTGAACAACCATTTGCTGTTGGTGTAATCAGGTATATTGCATTCACTGCTGCTGTAGTTGTATTAATTAAAGTTTCTGTTATAGGATTGCTTGTCTGAGCCGATACGGCAGCATTGCTTATTCCTGTTACTAATGCCCTAGCCCAACTGTAGGTAGCGCCACTAACATTGCTTGTTATAGAATAACTTTGCGCTACTCCGCTGCATATTGATCCTGTTGCCGCACTGCTAACCGCGGGTATAGGATTTACTGTCGTTACATAATTAGTTACTGTCCCCGCGCAACTGTTAGCTGTAGGAGTGATGGCATAAGTTACCGTACCTGGTGTTGTACCTGAATTGCTTATTGTTTGAACAGGAATAGCGCTAGTACCGCTTGTGGTAAAACCTGATATACCTGCTGATGCGGAAGCTGTCCATGCAAATGTAGATCCGCTTACACTAGATGTAAGATTTACCACTGTTGTATTTCCTGCGGAACAAATACTTTGTATTAAAGGCGCATTTGTTACTGCCGGTGCTGGATTAACTGTTACAGTTATTGTAAAAGCAGCGCCCACACAAGAACCTGTTGTAGAAATTGGCGTAACAAGATATTGCACTGAACCAGCCATTGCATTGCTTGGATTGGTAAGCGTTTGATTGATGGATGTGCCTGAAGATGGAGAAACTCCTGTAATGTCTCCCGTGTTAGTGCCAATCGTCCATGTGAAATTGCTTGGCACGTTTGAAGTTAAAGTGATATCAGGACTTGTACCACTACATGAAGTGGCTGTAGCTGTATTTGTAACAGAAGGTATAGGATTTACAGTTAATGTAGCCACACCATCAGAAGTTGAACTTGTACATGTACCACTAACTATACATCTGTATTTATAACCATTCATATCCGCAGGAGGATTTGTTATAGTTAAGTTAGCAGTAGTTGCATTTGAATAAACACCGGCATTAGCTACATTATTCCAACTGATTATAAATTCCTGCCATTGATAAGTCAATCCTCCTGTAGCTGTTACTGTAAAGGATACAGCTCCGGTTCCGAGACAAGTGGCTGCCGATGCGGGTTGTATAGTTATATTAGGAGCGGTAGAATTAACGGTAATAGCATAATTATTGGAAACGGTACCATTACCACAAGCATTTGTTCCTTGCACTGTAAGATTACCGGTAGTAGCTGTCCCAGAAAAATAAACAATAACGGCATTTGTTGAACCGACTATGAATGCTCCGGTTCCTGAATAAGACCAAACATAGCTTGTGGCTCCGGCAATAGCGGGTACTGAATATAAAACTGCATTTTGACCAGGACAAACTGTTGAAGTACCGCTTATAGTTCCTGCCGCTGCAGGCGCACTTGTACATAAACATGAAACGGGTTGCCAAACATTACCGTTATAAGCCTCAAAACATTTAGTTGTGGTGTTGTAAATGAATAGAGATTCCGGAATAGGCGCTGTGATAGTGCTACGAGTTGTTGTGGTCATGCGCGGTATAAGCATTCCTGCTGCGGGGTTCATCCCTGCCACGTCAACATCAAGCAATGCTTTGGAATTTGAGGAATCGCCTGTAACGTTGATGCCAATACCTTGAGCGATAGAGGTAAAAGGTAAAAGGTAAAAGGTAAAAGTGAAAAAAGTAAGCACTATACATCTGAAAATTTTTCCTGAATTTAATGCTTTTGAATATTTATTCACTTTATTAATTATTTTTAAAAAGTGTTTCCCGAATCGAGTTCGGGAATGGCTGTGATCCGCCATTGGCGGACGCTTCGCTAAGTTCATAAGTATAGGCTATTATTAAGTGTTACAAAGTTGTTTATGATAAGTGCTTTACTAATTTTCAAAGATAAACCTTTTTTTCATAATTAAATGAATTTTGAAAAACATTCACGTATGTAGATATTTCGCATCATTAAATAAAATTGGATCCAAAATCGTCTGTTTTTTAATAGTTTAATCTATTGGTTGTTTGATACATACATCACTAAATATGCATTACTTTTGTTTATATCCAAACTCATTTATATATTTGTCGTTGCATTTATTTGTTTTACTCGTTCTTAACAGATTTGCAGAAGCAAAAATGATTAGAACGAGTTATGCTGACCTGCCCGGACTTGTCGGTGATAGGAACAAAATAATGTTTTTTATAACCGAACGCAGTGAGTTCATGAACACAAATAAAAACAAAAACATTTAGTGAATGAACCTGTTCCGTATCGGTATAATGTTTTTTTGGCAAGTAACTTCTTCCCAAAAGCGATAAAGAAATAACGAATAACCATTAACGAATAACCAACATTGAATAAAGAAAACAATTACATTTCAGTTCGCGGGATAAATTTATATTACGAAATTATCAATGCAGAGCTTATAAATTCAGATAAACCGTTATTGGTTTTTTTACATGAAGGTCTTGGCTGCGTGCAACAATGGAAAGATTTTCCTTTGCTGTTAAGCGAAAAAGTCAATTACCCTGTTTTGCTGTATGATAGAGAAGGACATGGAAAATCGGAAATGCTAAAGAGTTTACGCAGTACAAATTTTATTCACGAACAAGCGCAAATTGTATTGCCTGAATTATTTGAAAAATTAAATTTAACAGATTGCAATAAAATTTTGATTGGTCATAGCGATGGTGGTTCCATTGCAATTATTCATGCGGGAACATATCCCCAAAAAATAAAAGCCGTTATTACTGAAGCTGCCCATGTATTTATCGAAGAAATTACTTTGTCAGGATTAAAAGATGCCGTTGAATCATACCAAAACGGAAGATTGAAAGAATTACTTTATAAATATCATGGAGAAAATACCGATACTATGTTTCATGGATGGTCTGATACATGGTTGAAAGATGATTTTTTGAACTGGAACATTGAAGACTATTTAAAAAATATTTCATGCAATTTTCTGGCAATTCAAGGAGAAAACGATCAATATGGAACAATTGCTCAATTGGAATCCATAAAAAATAACACTAAAGGAAATACTGAATTATTTTTAGTCCCTGCATGCGGGCATATTCCTCACCTTCAGTCAAGGGAGGCTGTATTAAAACACATAGCTGATTTTATAAAAAAATAATAGTAAAGCATTCAGTGTATTGCAGGTTCTTTTTCTTTTTATATATTTGCTAATAAATACTTGGCATACGGCTGAGAATTAATTATTAATCCTAAACAATAATTTTATGAAAAAGATAATTATAATGAGTCTGGCTAGTTTGCTTATAAATATTAACTTGAGTTATTCACAAAGAAATTTGAATCAAAAACAATTTAAAAGTAAAGCAGCCGAAGTGTCGTCATTAGAGGACGATCAGGATATACAGTTATCAGTAGAGTATGAACAAAAAACAAATAGTTATTCTAAAAGCGCCGGTGATAATGGTAAACCAGCTAAGTATAATAACACATCCACATTTAATTATTATAAAAAAGATAATGAGATTGTTCTTGACGTTCATGCCCTGATGAATGTTAAAGCTTCAAGTTTTTTAGCAGTCTTTAATTTAACTCAGGTTGGCGAAACTGCTGCCAAAACAGATGAACTTATCAATTTAAGAATAAATAATTTTTTGATTGCGTTGAAGGAGTTAGGTATTAATGATAAAGACATATACATTGATATGATATACCTTGTCCCAACCTTCGAATTTGAAGTTCAGAAAAAGTTATTTAGTAAAACAACATATAATGAAGTGCCTACGGGATTTGAAATGCAGAAAAACATTCACTTACGATTTAATGATATAAATAAAGTTGATGATATTGTAACATTAGCTGCAAAAAACGAAATCTATGATATGGTTAAGATTGATTTTTTCGTGAATGATACTGAAAAAATATATGATAGCCTCCGGAATGAATCGGTAGAAAATATTAAAAAGAAGCTATCATCTTTAAAAGAAATCAATCTGAATTTAAACGACAAATATCAGATTGTAAATGAATCTTCTTATGCTATTTATCCTGAAACACAATATTCCGATTATGATGCATTTGTTAACCAATCGTTAGAAGCAGTAAAAAAAGAAACAGGAGTCAGTACAATCAGAAAACCTAAAACCGTGGCTTACGATCAAATATCTTATAACAAATATGATATTGTTATTAATCCTGAAATATTGGAACCGGTCGTTCAGTTTGTTTACATATTACAGGTAAAATATACTTTGGAAAAACCTGATACTACTGAAAAAAAGAATTATATGCTGATAACGCCGGCAGGAGAAATAAAAACTCTTGATATAAAATAAGGTAATTATATAGGTATAAGTAGATAGAGGTAAAAGGTATACTCTCAAAAAGATACCAAAAATTATAACACTATACCTTGATACCTTTACACCCATATACCTAAATAGTAACAAAATAAGTAATTAAATATAAAATCATATAAAATATTTCATGGAAGATTTGGTATGTGGCGCAGAGATGAGTTTGCTGAAATTGAAATGAAAAATATTTTTATAAATATTGAAAAAAATATTTAATTTTAAACCCCATAAAAAATCGAATCATTTATTAATCAAATCCCTCATTAATTATGAACTTTGAATATACAGAAGAACAAATAATGATTCAGCAGGCTGCTAAAGACTTTGCTGAACGTGAATTATTACCTGGTATTATTGAAAGAGACGAAAAAGGAGAATTCGCCAAAGAACAGATGAAAAAACTTGCCGAACTCGGATTTTTGGGAATGATGGCCGATCCAAAATACGGTGGCGGTGGTATGGACACGATATCTTACGTTCTTGCAATGGAAGAAATTTCAAAACATGATTCAGCTGCTGCTGTCGTCATGTCAGTTTGTAACTCACTTGTAAACTGGGGACTCGAAACTTATGGCACAGAAGAACAAAAAGAAAAATTTTTAAAACCACTGGCTCGCGGTGAAAAAATTGGAGCATTTTTATTATCAGAACCGGAAGCCGGCTCAGATGCTACATCACAGAGAACTACTGCCGAAGATAAAGGAGATCATTACCTTTTAAATGGTACAAAAAACTGGATTACAAATGCAAATTCAGCTTCCACTTATATTGTTATTGCGCAAACTCATCCCGATAAAAAGCATAAAGGTATTAATGCACTTATCGTTGACAAAAATACTCCCGGAATTACGTTAGGACCTCACGAAAATAAAATGGGTATGAGAAGTTCTGATACACATTCGGTGATGTTTAACGATGTTAAGGTTCCAAAAGAAAATCGTATTGGCGATGATGGCTTTGGTTTTTCTTTTGCAATGAAAACTCTTGACGGGGGACGCATAGGTATTGCTTCTCAGGCTTTGGGTATTGCTTCAGGAGCTTTTGAACGCGCGTTAAAATATTCGAAAGAAAGAAAAGCTTTTGGTACAGAAATATCAAACCATCAGGCAGTGGCATTTAAGTTAGCCGATATGGTTGTAAAAATTGAAAACGCCCGCAACCTCTGCCTTAAAGCTGCATGGCTTAAAGATCAACATCTTCCTTATGGTTTTGCAAGCGCTATGGCAAAGCAATATGCTGCTGATATAGCAATGGAAGTTACTACCGAAGCAGTTCAAATCCATGGTGGTTATGGTTACGTAAAAGAATATCATGTAGAACGTTTAATGCGCGAAGCCAAACTGACACAGATATACGAAGGAACTTCAGAAGTTCAGAAAATAGTTATTTCAAGAACAATTTTAAAAGATTAAATATGTCAGTTGCAGCTTGATGCTTGTAGCTTGAGGCTTTTTTCAGCTCACAATTACATCCAAAAACTATTTGAATAACCAATAACTCAATAACCATTAACTCAATAACCATTAATTATCAAAAAGAACCATGAAAATTTTAGTTTGCATAAGTCACGTTCCCGATACAACTACAAAAATTAAATTTATTAACAACAATACAGCCCTTGACACTGCCGGTGTGCAATGGATTATAAATCCGTGGGACGAACTTGCGCTTACAAGAGCTCTTGATATTAAAGATGCGCAAGCCGGAGCAATTGAAAGTGTTACTGTTATTAATGTGGGGTTAGTCGAAACCGAACCTACTATCAGGAAAGCATTGGCAATAGGAGCTGATAAAGCTATACGCGTTAATTTAGAGCCAAAAGATTCATTCGTAATTGCTACACAATTAGCCGAAGTAATTAAAAAAGATAATTTCGATATTATACTTTGTGGTATCGAAGCTGCCGATGGTAATGGCTCTTCTGTTGGAGGCATGCTCTCCGAAATGCTTGACATTCCTTCTGTTTCAGCAACTACATTTCTGGATATTGAAAACGGACAGGTTAAATTACAAAGAGAAATTGATGGCGGACATGAAGTGATAGCTACTCAAACTCCTTTTATCGCTATCGTTCAGAAAGGTATTTGTAAAGAACCGCGTATTCCTTCAATGAGAGGAATAATGGGCGCCAGATCAAAACCCTTGCAGGTTATAGAGCCTGTTACTGCTGACTCTTTGACGGAATTAGTAAATTATGAATATCCTAAATCGAAAGCTGCTTGTCGTAAAGTTGATGCTGAAAATGTGAAAGAATTAGTGCAGTTGTTGCATGAAGAAGCTAAAGTGATATAATAATCCGGATAAAGTTTATTAAAAAAAATCAGTCGGCAGTCAACAGTTAGCAGTTTGGAATATAGTCAATTTATGGCAGCAAATAAGGAGTGGATTATACTCTCAACTCTAAACCACCATGTTTTTTTGTGATTTTTTTTTATAAATCCAGCGTCATTACAATAAGTTCCGCAATATCGTAATTATAAATTTCTTCTTCTTTATTTTTATATTTCAACCCATCGGTAAGCATTACCATGCAGAAAGGACATGATGTTGCAATAATATCAGCTCCGGTTTCCAATGCTTCTTCTGTACGTTCAATAAATATTTCTTTTTCACCTTTTTCGGCTTCTTTAAACATTTGTCCTCCGCCGGCGCCGCAACAAAGAGCAAAACTTTTGTTACGTTTCATCTCAACTTTTTCAGATGGAATTGCTTCAAGTATTTTTCTGGGAGCGTTATAAATTCCATTTGCTCTCCCAAGATAACATGGATCGTGAAAAGTTATTTTTTTATCTTTCAATAAACCCGATTCAATTTTAAGTTTACCATCATCAATAAAACCCTGCAAAAACTGAGTATAATGAACTACTTCGTAATTGCCACCCAGATCAGGATAATCGTTTTTGAAAATATTAAAACAATGCGGACAAATAGTAAGTATTTTTTTTATGTTATATTTTGTGAAAGTATTAATATTTGTAAGAGCCTGCATTTGATAAAGCATTTCATTCCCTGCTCTGCGCGCGGGATCGCCGGTGCAGGTTTCTTCT